>JAEZLC010000239.1 GCA_023435965.1 Cyanobacteria bacterium OH_CDB_58
TTATCTTCCTTCTACTCAGGGGGTTAAGGGCTCTATAATGAAGCTGCTGGACAGCTCTAAGTTTGATTTTCTTATAAAATCATACGGCTTGAATGAGAATGCTTTTCACGTTGAGCAAATGTTCAAAAACACAAAAGGACATTATCTATACGCTTCAGTATTGTTGAATTTAACAGAACTTTTAAAAATATCTTTTACAAACCTGCTTGGAGAGTTTGCAAAACGTAATTCTACTTTTTCTGATTTTCTATTTTTCAGGCTGCTAAGTTTGATTCCTGACAAGTTTCTTAAGGTACTGTGGTTCTTGAGTCTTATACGTCATGGCATAAGCGAAAAAGCTTTAATTAATCTTAAACTTGCAACAAAAGAAGACATTAGTTATCTAAAGACAAGGATGATTCTCTGCGTTGAGTCAGGCATGGTCTATTTGAAGGATTATTACAAAAACGAGTTAGAAAAGGCGATTGAGCCAGAAACAAAAGCAAAAATACACGAGTATCTTGCTGAAATGTATGATTCTCAGCTGCCTAAAAAACCATCCGAGAGGGATCTTGTGATATCAAGAGCAACTATGAGGCAAGAGATTGAATATCATAAGTCAGCATCTGAAAAATTGAAATCGTCAAAACAACTTCAATCATCAGTTGCTCCCGGTGAAAATGTCGGTTTTAATTATTTGAGCTATTCTAAAACTGTAGGTTATGAATGGAATTTTAAAAACACGTTGATAGCACCTAAAACTGAAGCCGGCAGTGTTCAAAAACAAGTTTCTCAAAATCATCAAGAAGCCAAAAAAAGCAGGTTTGAACTTTCAAAAGAAGAGCTGATGTTGCTTAATGCTTCCAGTGAGGACTCTGAGAGAGCAGCAATTGAACTGGTTAAGGAGCTGCAAGATGAGTTGCCAGAGTCAGTATCTTCAATAGCAAGAGAAGTAAAAGATTCTGTATCTAAAAAAGAAACAGAATTTTTGGAGGCCATTATTAAAAAAGCTCAGGATCTAGAGGATAAATTTGATTACAATGGTGCTATAGAAGAATATCAAAGGGCACTCGAGAAGGCAGATGATCCGCTTTACAATATTAAAAGGCCGTTGATACTTACGAAATTAGGAATATGTTATAAGAAAGTTCAGAACACGGAAAAAGCAATTGAACAGTTCGCTGAAGTTTACGAAATATACTTTCAGTCAGAACAGGTAAAAGCAAATTACATCCTTTTAAATATTGCACAGATTTATAATGAGACGTATAAATTCACTCTTGCAAAAGAAATTTACGAAAGAATATTAAAGTCAAAAACTGATAATCCTTCATCGCTGTTGATAAGGGTGTTCATAGATTTGGCTGAGATTGAAGATAATAGTTCAAACCTTCAAGGTGCAATTAACTACTGTGAAAAAGCACTTTCAGAAGCTGATAAAATAGATGATTTGAAACTTTTATCCGAATGTTATTTTAAATACGGACTTTATTCTGATGATATGGGGAGAGTCGATGTTGCATTTAAGTACTATTCAAAATGCACTGAAATATCTCAAGACCCATCTATAAATGCTTATCTTTCTTCTGCTTATTCTAATTTAGCAAGCATATATTCTGAGCAGAACAATCAAAAAAAAGCCGTAGAATATTATGAACTTGCAATTGAAGTTGACAAGATTCAAAACAACTACGAAGGCTTGTATTTTGGCTATTCTAAGTTGGCTCATATCATGCAATCGGAATCTGCCGACAAAGCATTAGAGAACTTGGTAAAGGCTCTCGGTGCTGCAAGAAGGCTCGATGATAACTTCTATGCGGCATCTGCATATTTGGATCTGGGAGATTTTTATTATAATAGAAGGGTTAATTCTAAAGCCTTAAAGTCGTATATTTTGGCTAAAAGGCTAATAATGAAACAGCCGAATGAAGAAAATGTTCAGAAGGTCAATTCCAGAATAAATGACCTGAAAGTAAGGCTGGGGAATACAAAGTTTATGCAGCTTATAAGTGAGTTTCAAAAAAAATGAATAAAGAAATTATAAAAAATAACCTAAATCTTGAGATAAGCGAAAATATAGAAACAAGTTTGAACAAATTTGCTGAACTTTTTTTAGAATATAATGCCCATACAAATCTTATGAGCAAAAATGATGTTGAAGTGTTGTTTGAGAAACATATTTTTGACTCTCTTGCCATAAATCTTTTTTTAGATAAATATCCGAGTTTTAAAAATAATCAAATAAGCATGTTAGATATCGGTACCGGAGGCGGATTCCCGTCGCTACCTGTTTCTATTGCGTTTGATAATATCGAGGTGGTTGCTTTGGATTCGATTTCGAAAAAAATTGAATTCATTAGGTCAGCAAAAGACAGCTTAAACATTAAAAACATAAATCCTTTATGCTCAAGAGTGGAGGATTTGAGCAGTTCTTTAAAATCAAGCTTTGATATTGTTACAAGCAGAGCGGTTTCTGATTTGAATGTACTGCTGGAGTATGCGATACCTTTTTTAAAGGTTGGTTCATATTTTATCGCTTACAAATCTAAAAATGTAGATAGTGAAATTGAACTATCTAAAAATGCTCTGAAGGTACTTGGTGCCAAAGTAATAGAAAAAATAGAGTATAAATTGCCTTTAGATAGCGATTTTACTCGTTATTTGCTCGTCATAAAAAAAGAGAAAGAAACACCTAAATCTTATCCGAGACAAAACGGACAACCGAAGAAGAACCCTCTTTAGTCTTTAAAATTAAAAATAAACATAAAAAAAAGCCGTCCAACTTGATGGCGGCTACTAGACTTGGGGAGGAGGTTTGGTATTGGGCTTTCGCCCTCACATTTTCTATAACGGCCAGTTTGTGCGTCAACTTTAATTAATTCATCTAAATGGTTTAGGTAAAAACAGAAAGCCGCTGATAGCAGGGCTTTTGGTGCTTTAAAAAACTTAATAAATTACAGATAGGAATTAAAAATTAAAACTCAATACCTTTTCGAGCTTTGATTCCTTTATCCCAATAATGCTTGATGGGTTTGATTTCTGAGACGAGGTGGGCAATCTCGATTATTTCTTTTCTTGCATTTCTTCCCGTCAAAACAATTTCAATACTATCGGGTTTGTTTTTTAAGACATTTATCATTTCGTTTAAGTCAATCAATCCCAAGTCTATAGCTATATTAGCTTCGTCAAGAACAACAAGTTGGTATTCTCCTGAACTTATTGCTTCTTTTGCAATTTCCCAGCCTTGTTTAATTACGTCAGTGTCTTCTTGGGATACGTTGTGTGAGTAAACTATTCTGTCTACTCCAGCTTGAACGATTTTTAATTTATTTGACAATACGTTGTTGAGGTTGGTAAAAGAATATAATTCTCCGTAATCGTCCCCGCCTTTTGTAAACATTACTATAAGAACATTCCAGCCTCGACCGAGTGCTCTCATCGTAAGACCTAATGATGCTGTTGTTTTGCCTTTACCGTCACCTGTGTACACCTGGATAAAGCCATGTTTTTCGAAATGGGGATTTATTAAGTTTTTATTATTTTTCATATCTATTAATCTATCTGAAAAAAGCAATTATTGCATTAGCTAGCGAGTTCTGAATTTCTTTTGGAGAATTTTCGATTAATATGATTGCCTCTGTGAGTTTAGTGTTTTGCGGGTGTGTCTTTTTTGTTTGTTCTTGATTAGGCTGTTCAAAAAACCATTCAACATCCTTGGAATATAATTTTGCAAGGCTGTACAGTTCAAGTGCATCTATCTTCCTCTGTCCGGATTCTATCGCAGATATTGAGGAGATAGGTATTTTAAGATTTTTTGCAGCAGCTTGCTGCGTTATGTTTGCCTGTGCTCTTGCTAGCTTTAGTTTATTGCAAAAATTATCTCTATTCATGTTTATTATTTTAATTCTCTTATTTTAATTAATAATAGCGTTTTCGCCCCACGAGGGCAAATCGCCTTATGAAGTTTTGTAACAGAAAGCCCAAAACATGCACCAGCATGTTAAAGAAAGGAATTCGTTATGCCGAATAAGATAATGAAGGGCTATAT
>JAEZLC010000296.1 GCA_023435965.1 Cyanobacteria bacterium OH_CDB_58
ATATATTATTATAGTACATTACATTATTAACCCAATTATTACTGGAATATTGATTTTTATTCTTGTTTAATTTAAGATTAATTAGTGAAATAAATCACGAAAACAAAAAGAAGGACACTATCGAAATGAAAATAACAGTTTGCATGGGAAGCTCATGCTTTGCCAGAGGAAATATGGAAAACCTTGAATTTATCGAACAATACATTAAAGATAACAACTTAGAAGCCACCATTGAACTTGCAGGTTCAAGATGCGAAGGGAAATGTGCACAAGGACCAAACATAATAATTGACGGAAAAGAGTACAACAGCATTAATATTACAAAACTGGAAGAAATACTTAAAAAATGAACAACCTATATCCTGTATACACCTTAAAAAACGAATGCCATGACTGCTATAAATGCGTAAGGGAATGTCATGTAAAAGCCATTCGAATTGAAAACGGTCACGCATCAGTTATAAGCAATAAGTGTATTGCGTGCGGAAGTTGTGTAAAAGCCTGTCCGGCCAACGCAAAAAGGGTCCGATATGACATAGAAAAAGTTAAGAACTTGTTTAGAGCTCAAAAAGAGGTATATGTTTCGCTTGCCCCAACGTGGTCAGGCGTTTTTGACTTTTCTGCATCAAAAATGATTTCCGTGTTAAAGAAATTGGGATTTTCTCAAGTAAGCGAAACTGCTCTAGGTGCCCAGGAAGTATCGATCGAAACAGCAAAAATGCTCAAAGACAGTGAAAACGAACTTTTTATTTCAAGTGCATGCCCTGTAATTGTAGACTACATAAGACTATACAAACCACAATACTCTAAAAACATCACCCAGATAGCTTCTCCAGCGATAACACATGCAAAAATGCTCAAAGAACACTTTGGAGAAAACATATCTGTTGTATTTATCGGACCTTGTATTGCAAAGAAAAACGAAGCCGACAAACACCCCGAACTGATCGACGTTTCTTTGACTTTCGAAGAATTAAAATTCTGGATAAATGAAGAATTCATCGATGTTGCAGAAATAAAAAAAGATTTAAACAACAAGTTTGTCCCCCAAGAATCATACGAAGGAGCCTTATATCCACTTGAAGGAGGAATGAACGAAACAATAAAAAAAGTCGGCCTCAATAATGATATTCAGCTTTTGAGTATAAGTTCTATACCCACATTTGAAAAATCACTCAAAGGACTAAACCCCTCAAAACTGAAAAACACAATTTTTATAGAGGCATTAGCTTGTGATGGAGGCTGTGTTTCAGGACCATGCCTATCAACAAAAAAAGCAGGAGTTATTGTAAGCTCTAATATTTTATCTAAGGTAAAACACAGGGAGGAAATTCCCGAAAAAGCTCAAACAATAGTGGAAGAAAAGTACGAAGCAAGTCCAATAGAAGAAGTTGATTATCCTATTTTAGACATCATAAAAGCAATGAAAAAAATCGGGAAACACAAAGAAACTGATGAATTAAACTGCGGTGGCTGCGGATACTCAACATGTAGAGAGTTAGCAAAAGCTCTTATTTCAGGAGAGGCAGAGCCTTCTATGTGCGTTTCTTACATGAGAAAAATTGCAATGAGAAAAGCTGCGGCAATGCTGAGATGCATGCCTTCTGGGATTGTAATGGTTGATCAAGACTTAAGAGTTGTAGAGGCGAATGATGCTTTTCTTAAAATGTTTTGTGGAGATATGTATGACGTATTTGCCTCAAGGCAAGACGGGCTTGTGGGGGCCGCTATCGACAGGATTATAGATTTTTCTGACATTTTTAAACTTGCACTTAAATCAGGAAAAGATATTCACAAGGAACGATTCCCTATCAAAAATCGTCTATATGATATCACGGCATTTACCATTGAAAAAAACGCGATTGTAGGTGCAATTATAACCGATGTTACCCAAACAGAAATGAACAGGGAAAAAATATCACAAAAAGCTCAAGAAGTAATAACCAAAAACATAACAATAGTCCAAGATATAGCAAAGCTTCTTGGGGAGCACATGGTTGAAACAGAGTTGTTGTTAAGCTCCATAGCTCACGACTTCGACAGCAAAGAGGAAGAAGAATAATGTTCATAGACATAGATTGTGCTCAAGAAAAAAAGTACAATCAAAACACATATGGAGACTATTTTTTGTCAAAAAGATATCCCGACGAAGGACGTCTGATTGCGGTGCTCTCTGACGGACTGGGAAGCGGAATAAAGGCAAACATCTTAGCCTGTATGACCGCAACGATGCTGTTAAAATTTGTAGAAGCCGGAAGCAACATAAAAAAAGCATGTGAAACAATAATGAACTCCCTTCCTGTTTGTCAGGTAAGAAAAATAAGTTATTCTACCTTTTCAGCAATTGACTGCAATGATGATGGCGAAGCCAAAATTGTTGAAGAAGGGAATCCACAGTTTATTTGGATAAGGAATAATCAAGTTCAAGAACCAGACTATACAATAATTACATCTAAAACCTTCTCAAACAGAAGAATGCATCTGTACAAAATAAAACTTGAAAAAGGCGACAGATTAATTTTTTGCTCAGACGGTGTAACACAAGCAGGTCTCGGTGGGACCAGATTGAAGCTGGGACTGAGAAGAGAAGGATTGATAAATATCATTTTAGACAAGCTGGAAAAAGAACCCGAAATTTCAAGCACCAACCTATCAAAGCACATAGTAAGGCAAGCTGAAAATATTGAAACAGACAGAAACGCCAAAGACGACATCTCCGCATGCGTTATATATTGCAGAGAACCAAGAAACTCTCTGGTATTCACGGGACCACCTTACCACAGCGAAAAGGACAACGAATACGCGAAAATATTTAAGTCTTTTATGGGCAAAAAAGCCATCTGTGGAGGAACAACAGCCAACCTGCTTTCAAGAGAGCTTAATATACCCGTTAAAAGCGATCTTTCCAACATTACCGGAAAACTACCCGGTTGCTCCCAAATGGAAGGGATAAACCTTGTAACCGAGGGAATTCTAACACTAACAAAGACTGTTGAATACTTAGAAACTCTTTCTTCAAACTTCCCGGATGACCCAGCTGGAGAGCTTGCAAATTTTCTATTGGACAGCGACTGCATAGAATTTATGGTAGGTGCCAAGATAAATCAAGCTCACTACGATCCAAATCTTCCAATAGAAATTGAAATAAGAAAAAATATTATAAAAAAGATGACCAATCTACTTCAGGATAAGTTTTTTAAAAAAATTGCGATACAATATATGTAAGGAGAAATTATGAAAAAGATCAATGTAAAAGTATGTTTAGGAACAACTTGTTTTGTTATGGGAGCAGCCCATCTTCAAGAGCTAATAGAAACAGTTCCTCAAAAATATGGCGATGCAGTAGATGTATCAGGACATCCATGTCTTGGATTATGCTCAATCGATTGGGAATATTCAAGAGCTCCTTACGTAAAGGTAGATGATGATGTTGTTGTTGAAGCAACAGTTGAAAAAGTTTTAAGCGCGATAGAGAGAAAAATTAACAATGAACAGTAATAGCCAAGCCGGACACTTGAAAAAAGAAATATTAATTAGACTAGTTCGTGCTTTCTTTTCAGAAGACTTTGAAAAAGAAGCAAGACTAATTCCATACGACATGAGACCAAAAGGTTGTGATGTACCATACAGATGTTGTGTGTACAAAGAAAGAGCCATTTTAAAAGACAGAACAATTGCCGGACTAGGGTTTTCAATAGAAAACGACGATGAAAAGACCCTTCTTTCAGAATATGCCCAGCAAGCAGTAAAAAGAGAAAAGGTGGAAGAAAACCCACTAACAGTGCTTGAAGCAGCTTGTAAAGGCTGTGTCCCTAGCAGAATTTTCGTAACAGATCTTTGTCAGGGATGTGTAGCAAGACCTTGTATAAACACATGTAAATTTGGAGCAATCACAATAGTAAACAACAAATCAATAATTGATGGCACAAAATGTAAAAACTGCAAAATGTGCATTAATGTTTGCCCATACAACGCAATAGTAAAAGTAAAAGTGCCTTGTGAAGACTCTTGTCCTGTCGATGCTATCGCAAAAAATGAACACGGACTGGCAAAAATCGATTTTGATAAGTGTATAAGCTGCGGGAAATGTGTATCCGCTTGCCCGTTTGGTGCTGTACATGAAAAAAGTCAAATAATTGACATTCTAAAACATATAAAAGCAGGCAAAGAAGTCATTGCAATGATGGCACCGTCCATCATAGGACAATTCCCAGGATCTGCACTGCAATTACACACCGCTATTATTAAGGCAGGCTTTTCCAAAGTTTATGAAGTCGCTCACGGGGCTGACATAACAGCCAAACATGAGGCCGTAGACTTCAAAGAAAGAATGGAAAAAGGCGATGAGTTTATGACCACATCTTGCTGTGCTGGTTACAATGAATTCATAAAAAAACACCTTAATGAAATCGAGCCGTTTGTTTCAGAAACAAAAACTCCTCTTTTCTATACTGCCGAAATAGCAAAAAAAGAACACCCGGATGCAATTACTGTATTTATAAGCCCTTGTGTTGCAAAAAGAAAAGAAGGAATGCAAAATCAAAATGTTGATTTTGTAATGAATTACGAAGAATTGGGTGCAATTTTTATAGGAAGAAAAATTGATGTAGTAGACTGCGAAGAAACTCCTTTTGACAGAGACAGCTCAAAGCAAGGAAGAAACTTTGGAGTAACAGGTGGTGTCGCAGAAGCCGTCAAAAAAGCAAGCAACGACAACCCCGACATCAAACCTTGTTACATCAACGGACTAACAAAAGAATCTATTAAAGAACTCAAAAAAATGGTTAAAAACAAAAAATGCGAATGCGGAAACATTGTTGAAGTAATGTGTTGCGAAGGAG
>JAEZLC010000297.1 GCA_023435965.1 Cyanobacteria bacterium OH_CDB_58
ACGCATGTTATTGCTACATGTTTTGAGCAAAATCGGATTATTTTTACATATCTTAATAAATAATCTGAACCGTTATTACTCGTGTCCTTGGCTTATTGTCAAAATCAATCAAAACAATCTGTTGCCATGTACCCAAAAGCAAGTGTCCATCCAACATTGGGATATTTATAGAATTACCTACTATCGCCGCCCTGATATGTGCAGAACCGTTACCGTCATTCCAGCGTTGATTATGAAAATAATCTTTGTCCGCAGGGGCTATCTTTTCCAAAGCCTCAGGCAAATCCTGCAACAATCCGGGCTCGTATTCAACAGTTGTTATAGAAACAGTACTCCCTGCAGTATAAACGCAGACATTCGCATTTTTTACATTCGCAATCCCGACTATATCTTGAACTTTGTGGGTAATATCAATGATGTCCGTATACCCTTTTGTATTGATCATAAATTTTTCGGTGATGATGGCCATACAAAACTCCTAATTGATTTATTATAATAACTATAACTTGAAAGATGCAACTAATTAGTTAGACTATTTTCTATTAATTTATTCTCCAGTATTGCTAAATTTTGAAATAGGATTTAAAATGTTTTTGTAAATAACTTATTCTTAGCACCTGATAGTCTCATGAATAGTCTATTTACAAGTTTAATTAACCAAGGAGAAGACCACAATGTACCAAGAAGAAAAGCTCATTTGCGAAGATTGTGGCTGTGAATTTGCATTTACAGTCGGTGAACAAGAATTCTTTGCCGAAAAAGGGCTTGTGAACAAACCAAAACGTTGCATGGATTGCAGAAAAAATCGCCGCAAGACAAGTAGAAAAAAACTTTATGATGTAACTTGTTCAAGATGCGGGTGTGCGACGAAAGTTCCGTTCAAACCTATCGCGGGTAAAGAAGTTTATTGTAAAGACTGTTATTCAAAAGACTAATCTTAAATAACGCATAAAAAAAGAGTATCGCTCTGTGATACTCTTTTTTATTTTTAATATTAAGCGTTAATTGCTGCTATTATTTGCGTTTCCAAATCTATGTCTGCACCCAGGTTAATTTTTACTGTAAATACGTACGTGCATAACATCAGTATTACGATTCCAAACAATAAGCAATTCGTCATTTTCGACTCGTCCATACCAAAACTCCAAGATTATAAAGTATTGCTGTTTTCCTTTGACTTATGCGATTGCGTTGAATGAGCTTCCAGTTGAGCCTGAAGATGGAGCTGCACTTGCTAAAGAACCTGCCGTTTCACCTGATGAAAAAGCTAAAGAACCAGCTGTTTCAGTTTGATTCATTGCTAGAGAACCTGCTGTTTCATATCCTGCTTGTGAACCGATTTTTTGAACGATTAGTGAACCCATGTTTGAACTCCTTATATATCTTTTATATTATCTGTATCTCACATTTATATAAAAACATTTAAAAAATCATGATTTCAACAAACGTAATTTTCGTTACATGTTTTAACATGCACCCGTTTTTTGAAACATAATAAGAGTTTCGAGGATTACTAACCTTTAAAAAGACAAGATTTTATCAAATATTTAATTACATGCTAACAAAAAATATTCTTCACGTGTTTTTAAGCCGCATACATAATATACAGTGTGTGAGAGATAATGATGAAGCCAATTTCATTTTACGGAAATTCCGAACTTAACGTACTTTATTTCAGTGATGTACACGCCAAAACAACAAACATTCAAAAATTTAAGACAGCTGTAGATCACTTCGACAGACAACACAAAAATGAAACAAATTTGAAGCTGGCATGTGGCGATTTAAACACTGCTACAAGCTTAAAAACGAATATGCTGGTATTAAAACTTTTAGGTCTTATCGGGTTGGATGCTTCTTCTGTCGGAAACCACGAACTTAAGGCCGGAACGCACTGGGTAGATGCTTTAAATAAAATAAAGCCTAATTTCAAATTTTTATCTGCCAACCTCAATCATCTTGAACCGAATGAGATTGAAGACAAAATTGCAAAATCAACCATCATAAATAAAAACGGAGAAGAAGTTGGATTAATAGGAGTCTCTCCTGTGGACTACGGTGAACTTATGTTGTTTGACTCAACAAACAACGCCGTAAGAGTGCATGATTTTGACAAAACTCTTGAAGCAGTTAAAGAAGAAGTTCAAAAACTTGAAGAACAAGGAATAAACAAAATATTTCTTCTTTCCCACACAGGCCAGACCTCTAAAGAAGGCGTAAAGTACTACAAAGAGCTTGCGAAACTAGGTGGCATAGATGTAATTATAGGCGGGCACGATCACAAGGAATTTGATGCTTGGTACCGCTCAGACAGAGGTGAACCGGTTAAGGTTGTATCTGTGGGAAAATCTCCCGATAAAGATATCGTCGGAGAAGACTTGGAATCTTTTGGAACACTTAAAACCACTTTTGATGAAGATGGGGTTTTAATTCCTGAAAAATGCAAGAATAAAGTGGAGCTAACAAGCAAATACAAAGTTTCTCAAGAAGTATTAGATCTTGAAGAAGAGTATCTCCAGACAAGAAAAATAATAAGCCACACAAAACATGACATAAAATGCAAAGACAGAATGACTCAGGAAAATCCATTGGCGGATTTGGCTCTTGACTCTATGTTGTGGCTTCTAAACAGAGAAACCAAAGGTGGACCAATTGATATAGCGATGGTTAACCCCGGAGCTGCCAGAGGAAGTATCAATAAAGGAGACATAACTAACGGAGACATAATTCAGGCATTCCCCTATACCTTCTCGACTTTTATCAAAGCCCCTCTTACAAAAAGACAAATAATAAGAGCTCTTGAAGTCGGTGCAAAATCAGTAGACCTTGCAAAAATATCCCCGGGAGTAATGCAGGTAAGCGGGTTAAAATACACTATTACGAGCGACAAAAAAATTAAAGACGTATGTTTATTGAACCCTGACGGTTCAGTAAAAATGTATATGGACGGAGTTCCTGACCATAAAGTATTCAACGTTGCCTATGACAAATTTTTGATGGACGGCGTTGCCGGACTTACCTCTCTCAAAAAAGACCCGAATGATCCTGAAGTAGAGTTTTTCCCATATTCGCTTCAAGACTCCCTGACAGAATATTTAAACGAGAATTTTAATGACAAAAGTGTTGAAATTAAAAC
>JAEZLC010000031.1 GCA_023435965.1 Cyanobacteria bacterium OH_CDB_58
GTTGACTCCTATATTGCTTGAGCAGTCTTTAATGCTTCAACCGTAGCATCTAAAGACGCAGTGTCATATATGTTGTATGTTGTTACGTTAGAATCGATTTTTTTATTCAATCCTGCCAATACTTTTCCCGGACCCATTTCAATAAATGTATCTACTCCTTCATTGATTAGATTTTGGATAGTTTGAGTCCAATATACTGAAGAATAAATTTGTGTTGGCATTTTTTCTTTAAATTCAACAGAATTTGTAGTTATCTTAGCATCAGTATTTGTAACAACTGGTATAGATCCATCTTGTATATCGAAGTTTTTGATAAATGATGCAAATTCTACGCTTGCATCTTTCATTAATGCTGAGTGGAACGCTCCAGAAACAGGCAGAGGAAGGACTCTTTTTGCACCAGCTGACTTAATAGCTTCCATTGCTGTATTAACAGCATCTACTTCTCCTGTGATAACTACTTGCTCAGGAGAATTATAGTTAGCAACTGACACAATACCTTGTGTTTCTAACGAATTTATAGTTTCTTCAACTTTTTCTTGGTTTAGCCCAAGTATTGCCGCCATAGTCCCTGTAGTGGATGTTGCAGCTTTATTCATTAATTCTGCTCTTTTAGATATTATTTTCATTACGCTTTCTAAATCTAGAACTTCAGAAGCGTACAATGCCGCATATTCTCCAAGGCTATGTCCAGCCAAAAAATCCGGATTAACAGAGCATTTTTCTTTAAAAGCTTCTAATGCAGCTATAGATACAGCTAAGATTGTAGGCTGCGTATTTATTGTTTGTTTTAGTGCTTCTTCAGGACCATTGAAGCAAATGTCCGAAATTTTATTTTCTAAAACACTATCAGCTGTTTCTAGAACTTTTCTTGCTGCAGCTGAATTGTCGTATAAGTCTTTTCCCATTCCGACAGATTGAGAACCCTGTCCAGGGAAAATAAAGGCGATTTTTTTCATTGTTAAGCTATTCCTTCTCTTAGGTTAACTATTGCTGTGGCATATGTCATTCCTGCCCCAAAGCCTGTGAATATTGCTTTGCAAGGAAGTTTTACTTTTCCTTCTTCTATTGCTTCTGTTATTGCAATTGGAATTGAAGCGGCAGAAGTATTGCCGTATTTGTGAATGTTTACCACTACTTTTTCACTTCCGTAATTTAATCGTTGCGCCATCGCATCAATAATTCTTAAATTTGCTTGATGAGGAACAAGATAATCAATTTCTTCAGGGGTTAAACCAGATTTTCTCACAGATTCAACTATCGCATCAGGCATCGTTGTTACTACATATTTATACACGTCCTTGCCGTTCATGCTCACGTGCAGAGGCTTTTGTTCGTTAGGTTCAACAAGCGGACAATTCTTTCCAGTATTTGGGAGTTCAATATATTTAGCACCTGATGCATCTGATGTCATGTCAAGTTCTAAAATATCGTTGATTCCGTCAGGAGACTTTTTCATAACTATCGCACCTGCACCATCTCCGAATAGAACGCATGTTGCTCTGTCTTTCCAGTCGACAAATTTGGAGTTTGCATCTGTTGCTACAACCAAAACATTTTCGTATGTTCCTGCATCAATAAAAGCTTTTGCAACGTTCATTGCAAACACCATGCCAGAACATGCTGCAGTTATGTCGAATGCTACTGCGTTTTTGGCACCTATTTCACCTTGAATAAGACAAGCTGTAGATGGATAAGACATCGTTGGGACAGAGGCCGCTGCAATTATTAATTGAACATCCTCTTCTGACATTTTTGCCTTATTGAGTGCCTTTTTAGCTGCTTCAACACCTAAAGTGACTGCATTTTCTTCTCCAGAACACACTCTTCTCTCTTTTATGCCTGTTCTTGTTGAAATCCACTCATCGCTTGTGTCTAAAATTTTTGTTAGGTCTTCATTTGTTATTACAGTTTTGGGAACTGCATAACCAAGACCCGCTATCATTATCGGTACGCCCATCTTATTATCCTTCGTAAAATTCTGCAATTTTTTTGTTAACACCAGATTCAACTGCTTCTTTAGCAACTCTGACTGCATTTTTTATTGCATATGCTCGTGATCTTCCGTGTGATATTACTGTTATTCCTTTAACACCAAGTAATAGTGCTCCACCGAATTCTTCATAGTTTATTTTTTGGTAGATTCTTTTCATAAAAGGTCTAGCAAGCAATCCTATAATTTTAGAAACAAAATCATCGCTGAATTCTTTTTTAATCATATGGAATAACATTGAAGAAGCACCTTCAATTGTTTTTAAAGCAACGTTTCCTACAAAGCCGTCGCAAACAATAACGTCGCAGTTGCCTAAGAACACTTCTTTACCTTCGATATTTCCGATAAAGTTTAGTTTATCTTGAGCTTTTTCGAATAATCTGTATGTGTTTTGAACAAGTTCATTTCCTTTTCCGGCCTCTTCACCGATATTAAGAACTCCGATTCTTGGATTATCAATACCGATAACGTTTTTAGAAAAAGTTGAACCCATCATTCCAAATTGGTATAACATCTCTGGGGTACTGTTTGTGTTTGCACCAGCATCTATAAGTACAACAGGTTTTTTCATTGTTGGTAGAGTTACGCAGATTGCGGGTCTTTCAATTCCTGGAAGTCTTCCAAGACCGAATAAGCTGGCAGCCATAGCTGCTCCCGTAGAACCTGCAGCAACTATTGCATCTGCACTTCCTGAAGCCACCGCATCAACAGCAAGGACTATCGATGATTTTTTCTTTTTACGAATGGCTTGCCCTGGAGCTTCTCCCATTTCGATTATTTCTGTAGCATGGGTAATTTTTATATCAAGTTTTTTTATGTCGACTTTAATTCTTTTTGGTTTAGAAAGTCCGCCTCCTAGATATACGATTCCCTCTTGCTCGATTCTGTCTAGTTCTCTTTCGATTTTATCTTGTTTTCCTACAAGTTCAATCGGGACATTGTAATCCCAAGCACCCCAAACAGCACCTTCTACAATTTCTTTAGGAGCGTAGTCCCCGCCCATTGCATCGATAGCTATTCTTGTCATTCTTATTCACTCTTCCCTATGTACTGTGTGTAATTATTCTTCAGTTTTTGGTTCTTCAGAAACTTCTTCAACAGTTTCTACTGCTTTTTCTTCTACTTTTTCAGCAGCTTTTTTTGTTGATTTTTTAGGAGCTTTTTTAGGTTTTGCTTCAACTACTTCTTCTACAAATCCTTCTGCTTTTATACTAACTGCTTTTCCTTTGTAGAATCCGCATGCTGTACAAACTGTATGTGTAAGTGCTAATTCTCCACAGTTTTTGCAAGTTGTAGTTTCAGGAACTGTTGCTTTCCAGTTTGATCTTCTATGTCCTTGAGCACTATGCCCTACTCTTTTCTTTGGTACTGCCATGGTTAATTATCCTTTTCTATTTTTATTGACTTAAATATATCTAATCTAGGATCCGAATTCTCTTTTTTTGTATATTGTTCTATTTTTTCGTCACCTATACAATTTATATCACAAACAAGTTTATTTGGAATATTTAATATTACAGATTGATAAATTAAATCTGTAATATCAATCTCGTCTGCTCCGTGCAATTCTTCTACGAAATTTCCTTCTTTTAACTCCATTTCTTCTCTATATTCTTCAAATAAAGTATCCTTTACGAACATTTCATCAATTTTGAGTGAGAATTCTTGAGTAAACTCTTTTAAACAATTGTCGCATTTTAAAACAACAAGTGCATTAACATTTCCCGAAACATTAATGTAATTTTTGTCTAAAGACGAAACAAGTAGCGTAGCCGTTACCGGAACGTTTTTGTTAAATTCCTCGATTATTTCACTAAACTCAATATTTAACAGTCCGTCTTTGGAATTTTCGATTTCTGAAATAATTGCTTTCATTTCTATTATTTTATTTGCAAGAAATTATTTGTCAAATAAAAAGGACAACTTATAGCTGTCCTTTTTATATATTTCTTAAAGTTATATTTTGTTTTTATTTTCCGTAACTGAATGCTCTTTGTATGTTTTTATCTATAAGTGATCTGCATGATTCCATTTCGGTATCTATCATTTTGAGTTGACTGTTGTACATTTCGAGTTGCATATCTAGTTTTTTATCTAAAGCGTTTAATCTTTCTTTTCTTTGGTTTAGCTGTTTTACAACTTCAGATTCAGGATCCATATCATTTCCGATGCTTACCATCTCTGATATAGTTCTTGTAAGACTTAATTTGCTTTCAGTTATAACCTGGATTTTATTTTCCAGATCCAATCTGAATGCATTTAAGTACATTAGTCTGAATGTTGATGATGCTAATCCCATTTGGGTGAATCCTTATCTGGTTTCGTTGAGTGTGCGTCCTCTTAAGAAGACGTGTTCGTTGTTTTGTGCAATGATTTGTTCCATTTGTGACAATTTATACTTTTGATAGTTTAGTCTGTATCTTGCCATTTTTATTTTTTTGTTCATTGACAAGAATTCTTTTATTGACGCTGTGATTTCGTTAGCAATTGCTTTTAGTGGGTTTTTTCTTACGAAGTAGGATCTTGCAAATTGAAGAAAGTTCACTAATTTTTGTGCATTTGTCATTAAAACTTCTTGAAACAATGTGTAGCTCCTTTTTATTTTTAGAACCACATAAATATAAAAACAATTAACTAGTAAATATTGCCTATGTTTTGGCTTTGTTTAATACTTGTTAACAATTCTTAATCTATCGGTTCCCTTTCACTTATCCCTATTTTTAGTGTGGAATATTCGCTCCACTTACTT
This sequence comes from Cyanobacteria bacterium OH_CDB_58, assembly GCA_023435965.1. Taxonomy (GTDB): domain Bacteria; phylum Cyanobacteriota; class Vampirovibrionia; order Gastranaerophilales; family Gastranaerophilaceae; genus JAEZOG01. The sequence goes on from JAEZLC010000031.1 coordinate 4,743, forward strand.
TTTAATTATCGGAACTAAAAAAATCAACCTTTAGCTTTTTATTTAAAGTTAAGGTTGATTTTTACAAAAATTTACATTTAGTTAATTATTATTAATCCAATTTTTAAAGAAATTTAAACCGGCATTTGAACTTTTTTCTGGATGAAATTGAACTGCCGTGAGATTTTTCCTTTGAACTGATGCACAAAATTCACCGTTGTAATCGCAGTATGAGCTTATTATGTTTTTGTCCTTTGGTTCAACATAATACGAATTTACGAAATAGAAGTAATCATCTTGTAAAAAAGTGTTTGCTGGTGTTGTTACGATTTTGTTCCAGCCAATTTGGGGGATTTTTCCTTTGGTAAACTTTTTAACTTCACCTTTTAATATGCCAAGCCCTTTTGTATCTGGGGATTCTTCACTTGATTCAAACAGTATCTGAAGACCTATGCAGATGCCTAAAAATGGGATTCCTTTTTCTATTGAGGATTTTATAGGTTGAATTAATCCTTTTGAACTTAAGTTATTCATAGATTGTTGAAAGTGACCTTGCCCAGGAAAAATTATTTTATCAGCTTTTAGTATTTTTTCAGCATCTGATGAGATTTCAAAATCAACGTCAAGATAGCTTAACATATTCGCTACGCTTTTTAAGTTCCCTGCTTCATAATCTACTATAATTGTTTTTTTCATTAGAAATTAAAACCATCTTCTTTCAATCTGTTTATTACTTCGTATAATTGTTCTTCTGTTACAACTATTGATATTCTGAAAAATCCTTCGCCGCATCCTCCGAAAGCACTTCCTGGAACAAAAACTACTCCCGAGGTTTTTAAGACATCATCTGTAAATTCTTTTGAAGTCTTGTATCTTGGAGGTATAGGAAGCCATAGGTAGAACGTAGCCTGAGGGATATTTAGTTTATCCATTTTCCAACCCAGCTCTTTAAGACCTTGAACAAGGATTTTTTGCTTTTTCTCAAATCCTAAAACGGCTTCTTTAATGTATTCATCGCCTTCATTACTGTTTAATACCATTGCAGCTGCTTTTTGAAGAGCTTTGAAGATGCCTGTGTCTATCGTTGATTTAAGATTGCCGAACATTCTTACAACTTCTGCGTTACCGCAAACCCAACCGAGCCTCCAGCCTGTCATCGCATAAGGTTTTGAGAAACTGTGAAATTCCACAGCTACTTCTTTTGCACCGTCTATTTCAAGTACGCTTGGTGCTTTTTCTTGGCCGATAAAGTACATATCAGCGTATGCAGCATCACTTATTAGGAGAATATTCCTTTTTTTGCAAAAATCAACAACTTCTTTTAGATATTCTCTTGTTGTTACTGCCCCTAATGGGTTATTAGGGTAGTTTATAATTAATGCCTTGATTTTCTTTTCGTTTAATCCTTCTTTTTTAAACTCTTCCATTACTTTCTCAAGGTTAGGCATGTAGTTGTTTTCTTGAGTCATCGGAAGTGAATATGCTTTACCTCCAGAAACTTTAATCATTTCTTTATAAGAAGCGTATCCTGGATCCGGAATTAATAATATGTCTTTTTCTTCATCGATTGTAGTCGGATTGATAAGCTCTCTTATTAGGTTTGCAATCCCTTCTTTTGAACCAATCAGAGAGAAAATTTCTGACTTAGGGTCTACATCTACACCAAATCTTGATTTCATTCTTTTAGAAATTGCTTCTAAGTAGAATATTTCTCCTTTTGGACTAGAATAAGTATGTATTCCAGGTTCATCAAGGACTTCTTTTAATTTGTCTATAACGAATTGAGGAGGCGGTTGAACAGGGGCTCCCATGTCCAGTGCTATAGGTGCTCTGTTTTTTGCTTCTAATTCGGGTTTAAGTCTTTGCGTTTCTTGTTTAATTTGAAACATGATATATGTTTCAAGGGATTGAACGTATTCGTTAAACAAATGTTTCATTATAGTCTCCTTGATTAATTTTTAGATTCTGATTGCCAAGCCCAAGCATTGTGAT
>JAEZLC010000040.1 GCA_023435965.1 Cyanobacteria bacterium OH_CDB_58
CTTGACTCATATGAAAAATCTTAGTGAGAAAAGCTGATGATTCTTTTGTAACTTGCGGATTAACCATTTTTCGCCTCCTTTTTTCCGGAGACTAGATTATAGAAGAAATTTGTTAGTTTTTGGGTAACAGGAGCATCCCACAAGAAATTGGTGAACAACATCACTCCTAACGCTGCTGTAGCACCCATGAAGTTGGAAAACTTAGTTATCTCCATTTTCGTTGCCTTTGCTCCAATAAGTACTTTTTGCATCGCAGCCTTATCCTTCAATCGTTCGCAAAATTTAATACACCCGCTTCTAACGACTACCCCACTAAAAGTACAGGCAATAATCTTGCCTAATGATCTACAAGCTGCAAGTACTCGAGTGTCTTCGTCAACTTTTTTATTGCTCAAGTCAATCACCGGTTGTGTAGCTAAGGCTGTTATCCCTACGATAAGGCGTTGCTGAGGAGCATGGATTTTATTTCCTGCTTTTTTTGCTATATTAGTATACTTTTGTGATATAATTATCATTTGTTCCAGCCATGATAGTGCAATTTTATAAAGGCTGTAAAGTTCAAATGTTGCTAATTATAACGGTATTGTAAAAATATATTTACAATGACAATATTGGTATGTAAGTATTGCTTCTTTTTTGCAAAAATGTCATTAAGTCAGTATATTGTTGCAAAAATGGATAATGTTGCCAATTGTAACAAAAAAATGTGTAAAATTAGCAAGTTATAATATGTCGGTTTTTTAAAACGATAAAGAAAGGGGTAATTGTGAAAGTTTTTTCAATAAATAATTATAATCAACAGTCAAAGTCTTCTGAGCCTGGGTTTAAAGCATTATTTATGCCAACAGAAAAAAGATTTAATATCGAGTATAAAACGGCAGAAGGTCGAAAATTATATGAAATAGCTTCTAAATACCCAGAATATGATTGCTACATAAGGAGATGTAAGGAGGATGGTCCTGAATATGGTTCCGTGGATGTAGACTTTACACTTTCCGAAAAACCGATACCATCACCCGAGTGGTTCTTCTCTAAGCTTTTTAATAAGAATAAAGTGAAAGAAGAAAAAACACCTTGGATACATTTTAGGACTTGTGTTAAGCAAGGAGCTTATAATCTACCCATTTCTCCTAAATGTTTAGATATGCATTATCAAAGATTCGACAAATTCGTAAAAGATTTTCCGGAGTTGAAAAAACAGCACCCTGAATTACTTGAAATGGGTGGTTTTGACATTCAATCAGAAAATTGTATGGAAGAATATCTAAACAATCTTTTTGATCTAAAAGAGAACTACTATCCTCTTTTATACTTAACTCGTGAAGAAGCAGAAGAAATAGATGAAGAAAGCAGAACGTAAGCCGGGTTTTGTTATAAGATAATCATCTGTCTAGGCTATAAATTGCTCTATAGCTCAAGCGATCTGTTAAAAGATGGCGGGTCACCTTAGCCTTTTGGTCGATCTTGCACCTGATCGGGGTTTACCGAGCCGATACCTCTCGATATCGCTGGTAGTCTTTTACACTACCGTTGCACCTGAACCTTAAAATAAGGTTGTTTACTTTTCTGTGGCACTATCCTGACGATTACTCGTACCAGACGTTATCTGGCGATCTGCCCTGGGGTGCCCGGACTTTCCTCATAAATAAAATAAACTTCTATTTACGCGATTATCCATCTACTTTCTTCTTAACCATTATTACACATTTTGTTAAATTAAAACAGATTTGAATTTTACTTTAGCGGTTTCTTTAATTTTTCGTACATCTCATTGGGTAGTTGAATGTTTTGTAGTGATAAATGATATTTTTTTAGCTCAGCTATTCTGGTTTGTTCATCAAGAAGATCTTTTTCCGGCAGAGTTATGGTGCTTTTAACTTCCTCAAACTTTGATTTCGGTTTGTCGTTTGAAATCCTGAAAATTATTTCATCAATGTCATCAATGTGCATAGAGTATGAGTTTGCTATGTCTTTAATACTAGAAGCACATGGGAACCTGTAAAGCCATTGTATTGATTGTTTGTCACCTTCTGATAATCGAGTAGTGCCGTATTGATGAGGGGTATACATAATATCTTCTTTGTATGGGCTATGCCCTAAGCCCAGAGAGTGGCCTATTTCGTGCAAGATTGTGTGGTAAACTTCGTTTTCGTCCATATATTTGGCGTGGATAACACCGTCAGATAGACCAATCTGAACTTCCGCCGAATAAAGTCTTGCATTGGGGTCAAAGTGATAATGGCAATAGCCTAGAGACTTTCTGTCAACTCTTTTCCATTCAAGGTTTATGTGCGAGTCATTCAATATATTTACGACCTGAAACTTAATTCTTCCGTTACTCGCATTTTCCCACTCTTTTAAAGCGTTCAAAACCATTTGTTGATATTTGTATCCCTCACCTTGAGCTTTATACCACCTGAACGGTGCTATATAAAACCTAAGAGGGAAGGCTTGATCAGGCCATCTTATCAGTTTTGTATCTTTTAAATTGTGTTGTAAGTAAGTAATCTTTTTCATGATTAGTTATTTAGTCTGTTTTGATCCTGTTTTATAAATCCGCAAATTTCTTCTAGTCTTTTTTCTTCCATTGCGTTAACTAAATCCTGTATGTTGTTGAATTTTTTCAGTGCAAAACCGGTTTCTGCAAACAGTACGCAATCGTTACATAGTCTGTAATCCCCATACTGGATTGAACCCGCGTACATCTTGTATCCTCCGCAACATCCGCAGTCAAAAAAATCATTTTCACTGTCAGGATTTTCTTCAATGTCGTCAATTTTCATTTGTGCAACTACTTCTTGCATGTGGTTTATTATTTTAATTTGTTCTTCGTTTTCCATTGGTTTACCTTTTTACTTCGATATAATTATTTTATCATATCGAACAAAATTTAGCTCAATTCAATAGAGTTGTACCC
>JAEZLC010000043.1 GCA_023435965.1 Cyanobacteria bacterium OH_CDB_58
GTATAGAACATATCAAAAAGAATTGTTTCAGCAGATTCAGGGAATGTTTAAGGAAAAAGAGCTCACTGCTGATATAAAAGTGGCAGAATACGTAGCAGAACAGCTAGGAGCAAATTTAAGACTAATAGATTCAGAAATTGAAAAACTAAAAGTAGCTATTCACCCAAATAAAAAAGCATCAATAGAAGATATAAAAAAATATTGTACTTCGTCTGAGGATGTTTTTGCTTTGGCTGACTTGATTGTAGCACAAGACAAAAACAATATACTTTCTCAGTTTCACAAGTTAATCGATAAAAGGCATTATTTAGAAATATTGTCTGTGTTGCAGACTAATATTCAAAAGTTCATCTTTATAAAAAATTATGAGAAGAAAGCATCGGCTCAAGAAATAGGTTCTCAGCTTAATTTGCACGAATTTGTTGTAAAAAAGACAATAGAAAAGCTTTCTAAAGTGAATTTAAGCCAACTCATAAAAATTAAACAGAATTTGACAAAGGCGGAATATAAGATTAAAACAGGAGCAATGGAATCACCGACTGTAGCTTTAGAAATGGCATTGCTGGGGTAATATAAGATGAATGATGTATTGAAGAGTAAATATCCTTATCTTTCGACTTTTTTTAGTGCAATTCTAAAAAGCCCGAAGCATAATATTGCAAACTCACTTATATTCTATGGATCTGACTTGTTAGCACAGTACTATTTAGCATTGAGCCTGGCAAAATCACTCAACTGCTTGAAAAATGGTGATGACGATTGCGATTGTGTCAATTGTAATTGGGTTAGGACGAATAAGCACCCAGCGGTATTGACTATCTCAAAGGTCGATAACAAAAATGATGAAAGAAAAACAGTAATATCAAAACAGCAGGTTGATTCTGTAAGAGATTCATTGGTGAATTCTTCTTCTTATCATCGTGTGTTTATATTCTGTGATGCAGAGTATAAGCTGCTTAGCGAAAGCGAAAAAAACACAATAAATGAATTTGCCTCAATAGAGTACTCTCTTCCACAATCAGAAGATGAAGATCAACAATGGTTTCCTAAAGGACTTACAAAGGCTTGTTTTCAAGACGTTGCAGCGAATGCACTATTAAAGTCAATAGAAGAGCCGCCTTCTAATGTTACATTCATCTTTTTGACTGAGGATAAGGATGACTTGATCTCTACAGTAGTCTCTCGTTCTCAATCGTTTTTTGTTCCGAGTTTTTCTAAGGAAAAATTCGATACTCTGTTTATGAGTGAATTAATGGATGGGTATCCAAATCTTAAAGTAGAAGACAGTCTGAAATTCGCGAAAAAACTGGTTGATTTTCAAACCAAAAGCGGTTTTGATTCTTCGTATGTGCTTGACTGTTTACAGGCTTATTTGAAGGATTTTCTGCTTGCGAACAGAAGTAACAAGAGTATCTTTTATTCTGTACTGCAGGACATTGATAACATACAAAAAGCGAAGAAAATGATCGCGGCACACCTGAAAGAAGCTTTAGTCTATGAAGATTTGGCGTTTAGTTTGCACAAATAAAATGATAGCTGTTTTTCTTTATTAATTCTTAACAGAACGCGGTTTTGATGATATAATAGTCGCATAAAGAGATTATTTGAGGAAATTTATATGAATAAAAGCCAGTCAGTCGGAGTTTGGATTGTAGTTGCATTGTTGCTCTTGTCGTTGATTTCAATGCTTTTCACAGGCTCTACAACGACCACGAAGGATTTATCATATTCTGACTTTTTATCAAAAGTTAAGAATAATGAGATAAAGTCAGTTGAAATCGAAAGAGATACTCTTATTGCAAAACCTGTGAAGGCTGAATTGCCTGTTAAGGTTGAGAATGCTCTTCAACAACCTGCGACTTTGCAATACAGAGTTATGATTCCATTGAATGACAATACTATGTATCCCTTATTTTCTGAATATAATGTTAATGTAAGCATAAAAAAACCTAGCGATTCTTCTTCGTTCTTAGGTTTCTTAGGTACTGCACTTCCACTGCTTTTGATTATAGGTATTTTTGTTATAATGGCAAAAACCTTGCAGGCTGGTGGCTCTCAAGCAATGTCTTTTGGGAAAAGCAAAGCCAAGCTTATGCTTGATAATAAAGTGAAAATAACATTTAAAGACGTAGCTGGGATCGATGAGGAAAAGCAAGAGCTTGAAGAAATTGTTGATTTCTTGAAAAACGGCGAAAAATATATGAAACTGGGTGCTAAAATACCAAAAGGTGTGTTGCTAGTTGGTGTTCCCGGTACTGGTAAGACCCTTATGGCTAAAGCTGTGGCAGGAGAAGCTGGCGTTCCGTTCTTCTCTATAAGCGGTTCTGACTTCGTTGAAATGTTTGTCGGAGTTGGTGCTTCAAGAGTTAGAGACCTTTTTGAACAGGCTAAAAAACATCAGCCTTGTATTATCTTTATAGATGAAATTGATGCTGTTGGTAGACAGCGTGGTGCCGGTCTTGGCGGTGGTCATGATGAAAGAGAACAAACTCTTAACCAATTGCTTGTTGAAATGGATGGGTTTGATGAGAACGTTAATATAATTGTGGTTGCGGCTACTAACAGACCTGATATCCTTGATAATGCATTATTAAGACCTGGACGATTTGACAGACAAATTATGGTAAGTGCTCCTGATGTGAAGGGCAGAGAAGAAATTCTGCAGGTCCACTCAAAAGGAAAACAAATGGATGATACAGTAGATTTAAAAGTTTTGGCGAAAAGAACACCTGGCTTTACCGGTGCTGATTTGCAAAACTTACTAAATGAAGCTGCTCTATTGTCTGCTCGTAATGGAAAAAATAAAATAGGTATGGAAGAGATAGACTCTTCTATAGATAGAGTTATTGTTGGTATTGAGAAAAAGAGTAAAGTAATGACTGATGAAGATAAAGAGGCAACTTCTTATCATGAAGTGGGTCACGCGTTGCTTCATTTCTTCTTGGAAAATGCTGACAAGTTACATAAGGTGACAATTATTCCTAGAGGTTTTGCTTTAGGTGTTACTTGGAATTTGCCAGAGGATAATAAAGTACACGTTACAAAAGCTAAATTATTGGATCAAATAACGGTTGCTTTGGGTGGAAGAGTAGCAGAAGAAATTGTTTACGGAATAGATAAGGTTTCTACCGGAGCTTCTTCAGACATTCAAAAAGTTACTGATGTTGCCAGAAAAATGGTTACAATGTGGGGAATGTCAGAAAAAATGGGAACTATGGCGTATGGAAAATCTCAAGAACATGTATTTATGGGTAGGGATTTTGGGCATACGAGAGATTTTTCTGAAGAGATTGCAGCGGATTTAGATAAAGAAGTTAAAAAGATAATTGATGAAAGATATGACCTTGCAAGAAAAATTCTTCTTGAGAACAGAGATATGCTTGAAGCGGTGGCTAAAGAACTATTAGAAAAAGAGACTCTTGATGAAAAAGATGTTGCTGAAATAATAGAAAAAGTTCGCAGTGAACGCGATCATCAGGCATAAACCTGAACTTAAACAAAAAGGAGATTATCATGATAAATGAAAAAATGGAAAATGCTTTCAATACTCAAATAAATAGAGAGTTCTTCTCTGCCTATTTGTACCTTTCGATGTCGGCATATATGCAGGAAATCGGATTACCGGGTTTTTCTAATTGGTTAAGAGTGCAAGCTCAAGAAGAGACTTTCCACGCAACTGCTATGTTTGATTATGTGCTTCAAAGAGGCGGAAAAATCAAATTGCAAAAAGTGGATGAACCTCAATACGAATGGGAAAACGTTTTGAAGGTATTTCAAGACACTCTCAATCATGAACAGCAGGTTACAGCTTGGATAAACGATTTGGCAGAGATTGCTGATGAGACAAAAGACAGAGCTTCGGCTAAATTTATTCAATGGTTTATTGCTGAGCAGGTTGAAGAAGAAGCAACAGCCAGCGACATTGTAGCTAAGTTAAAGTTAATTAACTTGAATGGAGATGCTTTGTTTGCAATGGATAAGGAGTTATCAACAAGAGTGTTTACTCCTCCTGTTATTCAATAATAAACCTAAATATCTTAATAAGAAAAGAGGCTTTATAGCCTCTTTTTTGTATGAATTATATTCTTGATTTAAGCGTTTTTGATACGGTCTTCCGGTGCCGTTATTCCGATGATTCTTAGCCCGAAGTTGTCCCCGATAACAACAACTTCGCCATTTGCTATGTGCTTTCCGTTTGCATATAAGTCTACCGATTCACCGGCGATTTTATCCAATTCAATTATAGATCCTTTAGTAAGTTCTAAAACTTTTTTAATAGGAAGGTGGCATCGGCCAAGTTCAACCGTTAATTCTAGCTCGATGTCCATTAGGATATCTAAATTTGCATTTTCTTCAGCAGCAGTCTGAGACTCACTTTCGAAAGATGAAAATTTCACCGGTTGAACTGTTACCGGCTCAGAGAAAGTTTCTGTCTTTTGCTCTTGTTCAACGTGTTCTGACTGGCTGATTATATCTTCATTTAATGATGTTTCTTTTTGAGATTCATTATCTGGCATGATGCTCTTCCTCTCCTCTATAAGTAGCTTTTTAGGATTTCTGTTGTTTCATCGTATCTGTCTGTGATTTTAACGCACATTTTGTTTTTTATAGTTCCTGGTTTCGCAAAAAATTTCTTAGAGCTATTGATTTTTACAATTAGGTCGTCCTGAATTTTACTATCGAGAAGGACCACATCTCCTTCTTTAAGTGCAATAAAATCTTTAAGTGTGATTTCAGTATTGCCGAAAAGTACTTCTACATCCACGTTAGAAGTGCTTAATTTGTTAATCATGTTTTGCTTTTCTTCAGCGGTTGCCATTATACCTTTTGACTGGAATATGTGTTGAGTATTTAGTTGGCTTATGATGCTTTCTAATAAAGGGTAAGGTAAGCAAATATTTAAAAGGCCGTAATACTTTCCGCCCATTTGAATTTCAAATGTTATTAGTGCAATAATCTCACTCGGGCTTGCAACTTGCACCATGCTATAGCTGTTTTCAATATCTATAAGAGTGGCTTCAGCAGGAATTATGGTAGACCAAGATGTTGCAAATGTTTCTATTGTTTTTTCAAGAACTTTTTTTGTTAAAGCTTCTTCAATATCAGTGAGTTCTCTGTTTGAAGAATCAGCGGCACCCACCCCTCCAAGCATTCTGTCTACGAAGCAGGAAATCACTTCAAAGCTGAAACCTATAAGTATTTGCCCAGGTAGTGGTGCCAATTCAAAGATACCTACAGTCATTGGGCTAGGCATAGAAGAAATGAATTCATCGTAAGTTATCTGGTCAACAGAGACTACATCAATATTTATAGGGATTCTAAGGTAGCCTGTCATTGATAATGCAAGTTGTCTTGAAAATTCTCTGTGTATATCTTGAAGACCTCTGAGGTGTTCTTTTGAGAATTTATCAGGACGTCTGAAATTATATAGTTTGTAGCCTTTTTTGTACTCGCTAAAGTCGTCAGCATCAGCATCAAGATACATATCATAGTCGTTATAACTATCATTAGTACCTGATGATTTACTGTCTTTTTCCAGTAAAGCTTCTTCTTGTAACTCTGTATTTTTTTGAACTTCTGCCAAAGTCCGAAACTCCTTATTGCATTATGAATTGGGCAAAGCTTACCCTGATAACTTCTCTTTCTCCGCCAAATATGGAATCCACCGAGTCGATGATTTCATCTTTAGCCAGTTCCTTGCCCGCGGTTGTAGACAATTCTGCTGATGTTTTGCTTGATAAAGCCGAAATTATTGCGTCTCTTATTGCTGGTTTATATTGTGCCATTTCCGCTTCTATTGGTGATGCTGCGGGAGCAGCACCGTGACCGCCGCCTTTTTCAGGAGGATGATCATCAGATGGCAACTTGCTAATTTCTAAAGCTACGCTTGTTTTTAGGTATCTTCTGTTTTCAGGATCGCTCAGATTTACAGTGAAGTCTCCAAGGTCAACAATTAGCCCTCTTTCTTCAGCCGTTGCTTCTTCTTCTGTTGCCGCACCTTCTTC
>JAEZLC010000067.1 GCA_023435965.1 Cyanobacteria bacterium OH_CDB_58
GATTATAACCGCAGCCGACGGAGAAGAAGCAATCGCTGCTTTCAACAAACACAATCCGGATCTAATCGTATTAGACGTTATGATGCCAAAAATTGACGGATATGGCGTCACAAGAGAAGTAAGAAGAACATCAGATGTTCCGATTATTATTCTTACTGCTTTGGGCGATGTTTCTGAGAGAATTACAGGTCTTGAATTAGGTGCAGATGATTATGTCATTAAGCCCTTCAGCCCGAAAGAACTGGAAGCTAGAGTTAAGTCTGTTCTTAGAAGAACAACAAGTAAAGAAACTCTTGCTCCAACCGGCAAAGTAACTAAAAATATTATTACAACCGGAAACATTAAAATTGATACTGCAAGACGTCAAGTTTTCAGAAAAAATGAAAGAATCAGATTGACAGGCATGGAATTCAGCTTGCTTGAACTCCTTGTAAACAATTCAGGACAAGCATATTCAAGAAATGAAATTCTTCAACATGTTTGGGCATATCCGCCAGACCACAGAATAGACACAAGAGTTGTTGATGTTCATATTTCAAGATTACGTTCTAAATTAGAAACGGATCCTGCAAATCCGGAACTAATTCTAACAGCTCGCGGTATTGGATATATGTTCCAAAGAATAGCTTAATAGTTATTAAACATAATTTAAAAAGACCACTTATGAGTGGTCTTTTTGATTTTTATATTGCTTATAATTTGTAGTTAAGTCCTTGTACATATCCTTCAGTTTATTCTCAAGCATTAACCTATAATATTCAATACCCTCTTTATCAACATCTGAAGGAACATATATAGGGTCTCCATATAAAGGTACAGTTTCACAAGGCAATACCGGAATTCTAAATTCATCCCACGTATCAAACTTTAAGAAATTTGGGTTTTCTGAATACCAAACAACAGGAATAATCGGAACTTGAGACAATTTCGCTATGTTAATTACTCCATCTTTTACTTTGTGTCTTGGTCCTTTAGGCCCATCAACGGTTATTGCGACTGAATCCCCCGCTTCCAACTTTTCTAAAAGCTGCATGCTCGATGCGATGCCTCTTCTTCCTTTAGAGCCTCTAATTGTATTTATACCCACTGCTTCTACAGCTTTGGCTATTATTTCACCATCGTTCGATGGGCTAATCAAAACATGCAGGTGCGATCTATCCCTATTATCATAAATAACGCACTGATGTGCATGCCATAATGCAAAAATGCACGGTTTATCTTGAGGATAATTAATTGATGTAAAATAAGTCAGCTTAGTTTGTATTTTAAAAAGCAACTTAACTAAATTTGATAATAAAAATATTTTTATGTGTCCGTCTATTGTTCTCATTTCATTCTTCCAGCTTAATTTCCATTTTAATAAAAAAAGAGACGCTTAATCAACTTAGGCGTCTCTTTTTACCAATTTGATTACTACAGTGAATATTCCTTGATTTCTGTAGCTACGTTTTTAGAGTCAAGTTTAACACTTGGTCCCATTGTAGTTGTTAAGAATACTGATTTTAAGTAAGTACCTTTTGCTGCTGAAGGTTTAGATCTAATAACAGCGTCAGCAAGAGTAACAAAGTTTTTCATCAAATCGTCTTCTGAAAAATCAGCTTTTCCGATTGGAACGTGAATCATACCTTGTTTATCAGCTCTGAATTCAACTTTACCAGCTTTAGCGTCTTTAACCGCTTTAGCAACATCCAAAGTAACAGTTCCTGTTTTTGGGTTTGGCATCAAACCTTTAGGTCCTAATACACGACCTAATTTACCAAGCATACCCATACAATCAGGAGTTGCGATTAGTGTATCAAACTCGAACCAACCTTTTTCGATTTTTTCGATTACTTCTTCAGCACCAGCTTCTTCAGCACCAGCATCTTTAGCTTCGCTAGCTTTTGCACCTTTTGCAATTACGCAAACTCTAACTTCTTTACCTAAACCTGCAGGTAATACGGCTGTACTTCTAACTTGTTGGTCAGCGTGTTTAACATCAATACCTAAACGCATGTGGCATTCAACTGTTTCATTAAATTTTGAAACTTCTTTAGATACTGATTTAAGTACTTTTATAGCTTCAACAGCACTTGTAGGCTGAACGAAACCTTCCATTAATTCTTGTATTTTCTTTTGTTTTTTAGTTAATTTTGACATTTATTTCTCCTTTCGTGGTAATAGCGGACTTTGTCCTTCCACGTATTTGTAAGTGATCTAATACATTGCAGTTAGCGGTTATAAACTATTAGTCTACAACAGTAACTCCCATTGCTTTACATGAACCTTTAATCATTTCAACTGCAGCATCCATAGTTGTAGCATTTAAGTCTTCCATTTTAGTTTTTGCAATTTCTTCTAATTGAGCTCTTGTAATTTGTCCTACTTTTGTTTTGTTAGGAACAGCAGATCCTTTTTCAATTTTTATTGCTTTTTTGATAAGAACAGCTGCTGGAGGTGATTTTGTTACAAATGAGAATGATCTGTCTTCATAAACATCGATAACTACAGGGATAATATATCCTGCTTGTGCTTCTGTCTTAGCATTAAATTGCTTACAGAATTCCATTATGTTTACACCGTGTTGACCTAAAGCAGGACCAACTGGTGGTGATGGATTAGCTTTACCAGCATTGATTTGAAGCTTGATTTTTCCTACTACTTTTTTTGCCATTTTATTTCTCCTTTCGTGGTACTAGCGGACTTTGTCCTTCCACGCGTTTTTATATAACTAACTTATTTATTATACTTTTTGAATTTGTTTGTATTCTAGCTCAACAGGGGTTTCTCTTCCGAAGATAGAAACTGTCGCTCTAAGTTTAGATTTATCAGGATAAACTTCTGTAATATCCCCGATAAAGTCTGAGAATGGACCAGAGATAATTCTGACCTTATCACCGATTTTAACGTCAAGTTCAACTTTTGCAACTTGTGTTTGAGTTCTATGCAAGATTTTTTTGATTTCACTGTCTCTTGCAGGAATAGGTTTCTTACTTGAACCAACGAATTTTGTAACGCCCGCAGTATGTCTTACTACATACCAGCTATCGTCATCCATAATCATTTCAACTAAAACATATCCAGGGAATATTTTTTCATCTCTATCAAGTTTCTTCCCATCTTTCATTTTTGTAATGGTTTTTTGAGGGACTTCAACTCTAAAGATTTTCTCACCCATGTTCATATATTCGATACGTTTTTCAAGGTTAACTTTTACCTTGTTTTCGTGGCCTGAATAAGTGTGAACAACATACCATCTTTTCTTAGGTGCTTTGACTTCCTTTTCTGCTTTAAAGTCAGCTTCTTTAGCTGCCAGCATTCCATCAACACCCATTTCAACGGTCGGTTGTTTTTGTATAATTTCTTTATTTTCTTTTGTCATAAATACATCCTGCCTAAATTAGCTTAACTTAAATAGTGAAAAAAGACCTTTAAACGAAAGATCAAGCAATAAAACCATCATCGTAAAAACAAAAACTATAATTATTACATAGATTGTTTCGGCCACAACTTGCTGTTTTCCAGGCCATGTGATTTTGCCCCACTCAGCTCTAACGCCTTTAAAATAATTCTTCAAACTATCTTGAAATGACATTTGATCTTTATTACTGTTTGACATCAAATCCTCTTTTTTCTAAAACGCGCCCTGAAGGACTCGAACCCTCGACATTCGGTTTTGGAGACCGACGTTCTACCAACTGAACTAAGGACGCTTTTATAATATTACTTAGTCTCTTTGTGGTTCAAGTGTGCGTTACAGAATGGACAATATTTCTTAATTTCCATTCTTTCTTTGTGGTTCTTTTTGTTTTTTGTAGTCGTATAATTTCTTCTCTTGCATTCTTCACAAGCTAATACAACCATTTTGTCAACTTTTCCTTTTATACCCATTTTGTCACCTATATAAATTATTACTATTACGTTTTCAAGGCAAATTTATAGAATGCTCCTATCTTTCACATTCTACAGCTATGACTTGATTGATATGACATTATCATATAGCAAACAAAAAAAAAATTAAAGAACTAATTTACAAAACGAAATCTTTCAAGCGCATCGCTAAAGTATTCAAAAAAAGAACCGTTATTATAATCTATAAGAGATATAGAATAATAGGAGAAAATTAAGTGTCTGATTATACTATTAAGGGAGGAGAATCCCTTTCTTCGATTGCAGCCAAAAACGGAATCAGCGTATCGGAGCTAATGGCAGCAAATCCTGGAATAAAAGATGCAAATAGCATAAAAGCTGGACAAAATATTGTAATTCCTATGGTAAGCAGTGATGCGATAGATAAGCCTGAAGATTCTTTTGTTAAGACCACGACGAGCACTATCTCTACAAATTCTGACAAAGAACCCTGGCAAAATCTTCAAACACTCGTAGAAAATGGCAAGAATGAATCCAATGGTGCAAAAATCACCGCAGATAAAGGCTTTTTAGGAATTAAAACAGGCACATACTCATATACTGCTGATGGAACTCTTACATACGGGCAACTTAAAGAACAATTAGACCTTGAAAGTGGTATTATCAGGGACAGAAACCCGAATCAATTTAGCACAATAACTGGTAATGCTGACGATGCAGTAATTCCGAAGGGAACTGTTTTAAAATTCAGAGAAGAAGACCTGCCCAAAAAACCCTTCACGGACAAAAACGGAAATGAAGTAGATGGATTCTCGAAAAGCATATTAAGCGATACGGTGTATTATACTGTTCAATCAGGTGATACAAAAGACGGAATATATGACAAATTTGCAGAGAACAAAAAAGCGTTAAAAGGTTATAAAACTGCTGACGCTTTGTATGGATATTCAGAATACACTCTTCAAACCGGCACGCAAGTCCCTCTGCACAAAAAGTTTTTAGGAATATTTTAGAAACTAGCGATGATAAGGTTCATTAAGGTTAATTTTATAGGTGCGGTATATCTGCTCTATCAAAATTAACCTTATCATTTGATGCGTAAAAGTCATT
>JAEZLC010000242.1 GCA_023435965.1 Cyanobacteria bacterium OH_CDB_58
ATCTTTTTCTTTAGAAGAAACTTCCTTCTTATCCCCACAAAGAACAGATAAGTTATATGCATCATTTGCTAAAAATGCAGCAGGAATAAGTCCAGAAACAACTCTATTTAATGAACGTTCATGTACCGTATTATAATTACCTGTTGTCGGGTCAAAATATTTATTTGCGGTTTTAAACAAACCTTTGCTAATAGACTCTGGATTTTTTGCATTATTTACAAGTTCATCAATATTACTTGCTTCTTTTTCAAATATTGAATTTCCGACTAACGAATTCGTTTTATGTATTAAGCCTCTAATGATATTTACTTCTTCATCAATATTAGGCTTAGAAAGATATTTGTCAGGATTTTTAATTATTTTTGCTTTTGCAAGTACATTAACTCCGAAATCTTTTAATAAAATCGGAAGTTCTTTTACGGGAAATAGAACACTGTCTATTAATGACTTTACAAATGTCTTTTCATGAAATTTTATTGTTTCATTTGCTTCGTCAATAATAATTCTGCCATTTAAATCAGCTCTACTAAGAACTTTCTCTAAAAAAGTCTGACCGACATCATCTATGTCCTTAGATGCAATTGTTAGAAGTTTTTTATAATCTTTATATTCTGAAGTAGCTTTGTAAAATAATGAATTTACTCCTTTAAAGCTTACATTATTTTTCTCTGAATTTAGAGAAAAGCTCGGATGTGAAGAACTATCATTCTTTACTAACCGAGCTTTTGCTTCTATATTTTCTATATTTCGCCTTTTAAAACTAAAGTTTTGAGTACTTAATTTCATCATATTTTACCTTTATCTGGTTCTCTCACGTCGTTGCTTAACCACAACACAATTTCCTCTTATAAAATGTATGAACATTTTTTAATTTGCTAAAACATTAAGTATAATTTACAAATTCATTTCCAGTTGTTAATCTGGATATCTGGAAGTTGCACATTCAAGCATTTTTGCAAGTTTTTCAGCACCTTCAAATTTTCTATTTAACATTTTTTTTGCAGCAGTCTCAAAGTCATAAGGAACAAACTTATGCTCTAAAGAGTATGTTGATGTATCCTCATCAATATCTAAAACTACATAGCATGATTTTGGATCATTGCTAAATGGACGACCTACACTGCCTACATTAACAACTGTTTGATTTGTATTTGTTTGATAACCGCAAGGAATATGTGTATGACCGCAAAAAATCAAATTTGCATCGACACCCTTTATCATTTCTTCGACCAGTTCTACGGCTAAATCCGGGAAGATATTTTCATCATTTCTTCTTGGAGAGCCGTGCACCAGAAGAATCTTTATATCAGCAATATTCAACTCTTTATGTTTTTCTAATTCGCCCAAAAATATCTTATCTTCATCTGACAACTCCTCTAAGTCCGCCAAATAAGCGTTAGCCATCGTTACATTTGCAACAGTGACAGCATCTAAAAATTCTTGAGAAAATTTTGAAAGTCTTTCATCAGTATTACCCTGAATAACAGAAAAATCGCATTCTTTAATCAAAGATTTAATCTTATCTATTGTTTTAGAAGGTTCTGGTCCGGCAAGAGCGATATCACCCAAGCAAATTATTTTATCACACTGATTTATTTTTATATCATTCAAAACTGCATCTAATGCTTCCAGATTTCCGTGTATATCAGAAATTACTGCAATTTTCATGTTCTACTATCCCCTTTTTTATGCTATGTTAATTTTAACAGGAAGAAATCATGATAAACAGACGAAAATCGATAAAATTAAACATTGGTAACATTGAAATAGGAGCAGATGCACCAATCAGTGTACAATCAATGTGCAATACAGATACAAGAGATGTTAAAAAAACTGTTGAACAGATAAAATTATTAGAAGAAGCGGGTTGTGAACTGGTAAGACTTGCTATTTTAAACAAAGAAGCCGCTGCTGCACTAAAAGAGATTAAGAAAAAAGTATCTATTCCTTTGATTGCAGATATTCACTTTGATTACAGATTGGCAATGCAATGTATAGAAAACGGAGTGGACGCACTCAGGCTAAACCCCGGTAACATCGGAAAAGAAGAGAATATAAAAAAAGTAGTATCTTTAGCGAAAACAAATTCCGTACCAATAAGAATCGGTATCAATTCCGGCTCTTTGGAAAAAGATTTATTGGAGTTGCCTGTTCCTCTTTGTGAAAAGATGGTTATGAGTGCACTTCGTCACATTAAAATACTGGAAGATAATGATTTCGGTCTTATAAAAGTATCATTAAAGTCCAGCAATGTTCTTACTACGATTGAAGCATACAGATTAATTGCAACACAAATACCATATCCTCTTCACCTTGGTGTTACAGAAGCAGGAACTCTAAAAGGGGGACTTATCAAATCATCTGTAGGATTGGGAACTCTTCTTGCGGAAGGAATCGGAGATACTATAAGAGTTTCTTTAACTGAAGCACCCGTTGAGGAAATCCATGCCGGATTCGAAATACTAAAATCGCTTGGATTGAGAGAAAAAGGTATTAATTTTGTATCTTGTCCTACTTGCGGCAGATGTCAGATAGATTTAATTTCGCTTGCAAAAGAAGTTGAAGAAAGATTTTCTAACTTCGACAAGCCTATAACAATAGCAGTTATGGGTTGTCCTGTTA
>JAEZLC010000224.1 GCA_023435965.1 Cyanobacteria bacterium OH_CDB_58
ATCTTGTATGGTACAACATTAACTGCGACTAAAGTCTGTCTTCAGCATTATTCTACTCCAGAACTTATGATGTTCAGGATGGTTATTTCATCTGTGTTATTCTTGCCGTTTTTTGCAACGGTTTATAAGAATGTTAAGGTTGAGAGATCAGATTTTAGACTTGTTTTTCTCATGATATTGTGTGAGCCCTGTTTGTATTTTCTTTTTGAGACGAACGCACTGAACTTCACTTCTTCCGGTCAAGCGGGAATTGTTAGTTCTTTAGAACCCATTTTTATAGTAATGGGCGCAAGGCTAATCTTAAAAGAAAGGTTACCCAAATTAGCGTATTATGGTTTGTTTATAGGGATTTTGGGTTCTGTTTTGCTGAGTATTTTCTCAGACGTCAATGAAGCAGCACCAAGACCATTGTTAGGGAATTTTTTAGAGCTGATAGCCATAATCATGACGGACATAAGTATCATAACCACAAAGTATCTTATGGACAGATATCCTCCGTTTTTCCTTGCGGGAATACAGGTTCTTGGAGGCGGAATATTTTTTGTGGGAGTCAATATTTTGTGCAAGGGATCGTTTGCATTACTTCCAAATATTAGTTCTGTAATCCTTATATATCTTGGAATTCTGACTGTAATCGCTTATGCATTATACAATTATGCCATGTGTACACTATCTGCAAGTAAATCTTCACCATTTTTGTTTTTGCTTCCGGTATCCGCAGTGTTTTTCGGTTGGTTCTTCTTAAATGAAACGTTTAATCTCTACCAACTTTTATCATGTTCTTTTATATTCTTAGGAATATACATTAGTCAGATTAAAGACCGTAAAAAGATTGTAAGAATAGCAAGGCTTATGAGATTTGATAATAAAGACAAACTAAAACAGCAGTTGTAATACTGCTGTTTGATTATTTTTTATCTTATTAAATAAGATTTCTTAGTTTTGAAATATCAAAAGGGTTGTTTATTTCTGTAAGTTCGAACCATACATTATTTGCATTTGCAGTAGAACCATCTTCAAAGATGCTTGTTCCCACTTGTTTATGAGCTACTTGTCCTTCTACGTCAACGTTTTCGTAATCTTTGGTATTTATGTATGCTACCTTGGTTAATTCTTCTATTTCAGTTGCATTTTCATCAGAAACAAAGCCAAGCTTAACACCGACTGTTTGAAGTGCTTGATTTAGAGCTTTTAAGTCGACAAGTCCTTTTCCGTCTATACAATTTATACCAGTTGCCTTTTGTGCTGATTCCGCTACCATTCTTAATGCTTCAAATCCGTTAGGTGCGTTAAGAGCAATTCCGGTAAACGGATCTACTGTTCTATCACCGAATACTTCTTGTCCGTCGGTTTTTTTGTTTCCGTTTATATCTGTCATTGCAAGCATTTTATCGCCACCGACAGCAGCTCCATCGGCTGTGCCGTTGCCGTCCATGTCAATGCCTTTTCCATGCTCAGCTGAAACAATTCCGTCTTGGTTGAAGTCTATGATTAAAGGGTCTCTGTTTATTGTTCTTGTACTTGTGTTTGTTTTTATATCAGATGTGCTGGATGTTTTTTTTGTTCCGTCTATAGCGGTTTCTTCCACTCTTTGGTTCGTGTATCCAACATTTACGATTATTCCGTCAACCGCAGTAACTCTATTGTTTCCGTTGCCTAGTTCAATGTTGCTGTTTCCTGTGAGGTTTGTTTGAACAGTATTGTTACCGTTGCCAATGTTGATGTTGACATTTTTGTTACCGGCTAATGTTGTTTTAGTTTCATCACCGTAAGTGTTTTTTGTATAATCTTGTGTTGTTATTGTTGTAGTGGTTGTAGTAGTTGTGGTTGTAGTTTCTGTTGTTGAGTTGCTTGTAGTTTGAGATTGTTGAGATTGTTTGACATCTTTATTTGTTTCTTTTGTTACTGTTTCAGAGTTCATTAATACATTTTTAGTTGTGTATGAAGAAGATTTACCTGCTAAGTAGCCTGCAAATTCGCTATGTAAGCCGCTAGCTATAGCAAAGTCAAGAGATGCTATGTAGTTGTTTCCGTTTCCTGCAGATACCTTGAGATTATCGCCTTCGAAAACTATGTTGTTGTTTCCATCTCCACCTGAGATGTTGTTATAGTTGCCTAGTGCCAATATTGTATCGTTGCCTTTTCCTGCGTTGATGATGTTGTTAGCACCGATAGTTAGGATTTTATTGTTGCCGTTATCTGTGATTATGTTATTTGTGTTGCCATTTGTGTTTATTATATTGTTGCCGTTAAATACTTTTACTGTATTGGCATCGCCACTTACAACAATTGTATTGTTTCCGCCGTTTGATTCTATTCTGTTGTTTTTACCTGTTGAGTTAACTGTGTCATCGCCAGTACCAGTCAAGATTACCGCTTCGTCTGTGGTGTTTGTTATTATATCGTTAGCACTACCACCAACAAAAAGGTTTTTTTGACCTTTTTCTTCACTTTTTTGGGTAGTGAAGTGGATATTGCTAGCATTAGTTTTGTTTAGTAACTCACCGATTGATAACATGATAAACCTTGCACTTGTACACATATTTATAAAAACAAAAAGTATATACTGATTACGCAAAGAGTATATATTGTTACATTCATTTACAAATGCCTAACTACCTCTGTATTAAACTATGTTGACTTGATAATCGGGTGAATTTTTGAGTTTGTTTTGTAACTCTGCAAAAGTCAAAAATCCTTCTTGTGCACCAAAATTTTCTACAACAGATGCTGCATTTACGGATGCGTATTTTAATGAATTTTCTATGTCCCAGTTTGTTTTTTCAAGTGATGCTACAAATGTTGATGCGAATGCATCACCTGCTCCTAATGTACTTATTACGTTTGCAGGGAAAGGATTAAGTTGGTAGTATTTTTTGTTGTCGAAGGCGTATACCCCGTGTTTTCCATCTGTAATTACTACTATTTTTGCGTTTGTAGATTTCAGTTTGTTCAACATTTCTTTTATGTCGGGATGGATTATCTCGGTGGAGTATTTTACTACTTTATTGTCAGGTCTAACAACTATAGAGGTTAACATTGAGGCTTCTTCAAGATTCAATATTACAACTTCTGCTGTTTTTAATATTTTATCTAAATATTCTGCCCCCTTCTTGATACTGCTGGTTCCGACATTTATTGCCATATTTACATTATTTTCTTCTGCAAAAGTAGCTAGTCTGTCTAAAATTTTTGTAGAATCACCGTTTAAGGGAGCTATGTAGAGCCATTTTGCAGATTTGATAGAATCAAAATTTATGTCATCATTGCAAATATTTGCATTTGGGCCTCTATGAGCAAGAACGGTCCTGTCTCCTTGAAAACTTGTAAGAATAACAGAAAAACCTGTTTTTTCTTCTTCGCTTATTACAATATTTGATTTGTCTACTTTGAATTTGTCTAATGTCTCAAGAACACTTTTACCTTGAATATCGTTGCCTATTTTTACAATCGGGGAGACTTTAAATCCCAAATTAGCAAGGTTAGTTGCCGCATTTACCGCTCCGCCTCCTGTAGCATATTTGAACTCATCTATGTCAATTTTAGAGCCATAGGGGTATGACATGTATTCTTTTTTATCAGTCATTGAGCTTACAGAAACAATATTTGCAACTTTTGTTTCAATAAATGCGTCCAGTGTGGCACTTCCGATTGTTATGATATCAAACATTATTCTTCCTTTTCTGTTATATTGCCCTAGGGTGAGCACTGTTGTATGCCTGTTTTAGCCTCTCCGTTGAGACGTGTGTGTATATTTGAGTGTTGCTTATGCTGCTGTGCCCTAAAAGCTCTTGTACAATCCTTAAATCAGCCCCGTTTTCAAGTAGTTTTGTTGCAAAGCTGTGCCTAAATACGTGAGGGGTGACGTCTTTTGGCAATTTTATTGCTTCTACCACCTCTTTAATTGATTTTCTTATGCTCTGAGGTTGAAGTCTGTAGCCTGTTTTGTTGATAAAAACTGGAGTTTTTTCATCATATTCCTTTTTAAGTTCATCTTTAAATATCATATATCTTGCGGTTTTTAGATATGTCTTTAAAAACTCTTTTGCTTTATTTGAAACCAGGACTATTCTCTCCTTGTTTCCTTTTCCCAAAACTCTTATTTCATTGTTCTCTAAATTTAAATCACCGAAGTTCAAACCGCTTAATTCTGATACCCTCATCCCGGTTGCGTATAATAGTTCGAATATGGTTCTGTTTCTATAGCCTGCTGGTGTTTCGATTCTGATGTTTCCCAGTATTTGTTCTATTTCTTGTTCTGTAAGGAAGTTTGGGAGAGTTTTTCCTCTTTTGGGAGAATGTATGCCTGATGCCGGGTTTGTTTCAATGATTTTTTCTCTGTAAAGATACCTGAAAAAAGTCCTCAAGGATGCGATTTTTCTTGCTGTAGTTGTTTTTGAGTAGTTGAATTTTTGAATAAATAACAGGTATTCTTTTATTGTCTTGTAGTTAACTTCCTCGATAGAACGCTCGTTTAACCATATAGTGAAGCCAAGAATGTCTGACATATAGGCTTTTACTGTATGCTGAGAGAAGTTCTTTTCAACTTCTATATATAGTTTGAAATCATTTATGTATTGTTTTGTGATCTGATTCATAATTCTCAAAAAAATTAGTGCATATACAATTATACTAATTATACATGCACTAATTAATTATTTAACAAATATTTAATATTAGAAGGCTTTGAAGTTTTCCCCTAAAGAATTATTGGCTTCTTTTTCGCTCATCGGACCTTTTTCTTCCAGTACGGATGCGATTTTGTGCAATTTTTCTCTAACTTGGTAATCACCCTTATTTGTTATCTGCATCGCATCAGCCAGGGCCCTAGCGGTATTTAATCCTTTCTTTTCTGTAAGGTTTCTGTGATAAACCTCTTCATAGTTGTCAGGAATTCTAGCACTCCAGTTGTCAGGATTTATTTTTTGGTCATTAAATCTAACGTCTAAACCAAGTGCATCAAAGGCTGTAAAGAAATTATTTCTTGCTGTAAATAATTCAGCCCATTTTGCTCTCATAAATAAATTTTTGTCGTTTCTTAGGCTATTTTCGTCAAACATTTTTAAGTTGCTTGCAAGTACAGGAGCTTGTTCTTGTTGCTTTTCTCTTGCAATTTCAATCAGTGATTTATCATCATGAGTTCCAAGCCCAAATGTGAAATCTTTGTCCGCTAATCCATTATCCTTATAAAATTTTACAGAACCCCAGCCAGGATTTTGGTAGATAGAATGATGGATTTGTGTTCTGTTCTTTAAAATGCCGTCTCTGAAGTCAACAGGACCTCCTAGCATTTCATATGTAATGTTCTCCGGTGTGATGTTTTTCTCTCTGGCTGACTGGTCCATAATTTTGAATATGGTATCGCCCATGTATTTAGAGTCTACTGTTCTTACGTCTTGTCCTTCTTGTTTCTCGTATAAGTAAGGTGAGACAAATTGCCAGGCGGCATCTAGCCTTGCCCCATCATATCTTTCGAAGAACAAATCAAACTTATGTTTTAAAAGTTGCCCTGCTTCACCGAGCTCTCCAACATAGCCTATTTTGTCGTAGTTGAGTGCAGGTAATCCCCATTGAACAATCCCTTCATCACCCTGACATCCTACGTATGTATTCTCTTTAAATGCAGATTGGTATGCCCAGTTTTCTCTAGGGGAAAATCCTATGAGGCAGTCTCCGGAGATTTTTATATCCGAGTTTTTTAATTCTGCTTTAGTTTCTTTCTGTTGTTCGTTTGCGATGAACTGGACAAACTTACTGAAATCGATAGCGTCTGAGTACTGCGATTTGATCTCATTTATTCTTTGTTCTGTTTCAGATGGGCTGTATTTGCCTGAGAAAAGATTTTTATCTAAATCGTCGCCCCAGTTTTTCCAATAATCGTTTTGATGTTTTTCACTTAATGCATCGTAAAGGGCATCTCTTTCAAGCCAATCAGTGGTTTGTGAGCTCAAAAAATCTCTATATTTGATCTTTAAGCTTGAATTTGAATCTAATTCCTGAAAATTGAGGAAAGCTGTTTTTAATGCTCTTGTTTGTTTTTCTCCGATTACGCTTTCGAAATTTGTTTTTGTTGCAATTTCTTCGTTGGCTACTTCATCAAATATTTCTGTCGGGAGAACGTTATTATATTTGTCTTGAGTGAGTTTCTCTAGGTCAATTAAGTGCTCTCCTATTGCAAACACAGCGCCAGAAAATGGGCAGATGTTACCTTTTGATACTGTTCCCTGAGGACCGTCCTGAAGAAATGTTATTCCTGTCATTTTTTTCATGAACTTGAGAAAATCTTGTCCTGCGTCCGAGAAGGAAGTGCCTATACCTGTATTTTTTTCTTTTTTGCTTGGAAAACTTGTGTCAAAGCAAACTAAATAAGACTCATTTGTTCCCAATGAGTTCTTTGCTTTTTTCATTAATGCTTGGTATTCTCGGTTTTCTGCCGATGTTAAAGCTCTTTTAAAAGATACAGATGATTTGTTGTTTGCGGACGGGCAAACACCTCTAACCGGTGATACGAACATTATTACTCTCCTATAAACACATTTGTTTCAAACAATGAGAATATTTTTTTTGTTAGTTTTGCAGAAAAACATTTACCATTGTTTACCTTTTTATATCAAAGCATGAGAGCTTTTTGAATTTGTTAACAAATGTTAAGAAAACGTATTCATGTCAAAGCCCATGAGTACATGGGATTTTCGCCATTTAAAATAATCATCTATTTGTTGTATATACATTTTGTTGTACTATCTACAATCTTTGATATAATTAATTTAGTGTTTGAGAGGCACATGTTTTAGGGGGATTCTTTTCTCATATGAGTAATATAAGAGACAACTTAGAACGCATAAAAACACAAATTGCACCTTATAATCCGAGAATAGTAGCAGTCACAAAATACTTTGATGAAACAAAACTTGTTGAATATTACGACCTTGGTATCAGAGAATTTGGGGAAAACAGAGTACAAGATGCTTTGAGCAAGATGGACAAGCTGCCTAAAGAAATTTTAGAAAACAGCAACTTCCATTTAATAGGACATCTTCAATCGAATAAGGTTAAATTAGCCGTTGGGAAATTCGATTTGATACACTCTGTTGATTCTTTGAAACTAGCTCAAAAGATTGACGAAGAGGCTGAAAAGCAGGGTATAATTCAAAAAGTTTTGATTCAGGTAAATAATGCGAACGAAGAGTCAAAATTCGGGTTTGATCCGGGAGAAATCAAAACTTGTTTCGCTGAGCTTTTGAAGCTAAAACACATCAAGATAGAGGGTTTGATGAATATCGCACCACTTCTTGAAGATGAAAAAGCTTTAAGAGAATTATTTTCAAAAATCAGGCATTTAAAGGATGAATTGCAATCTGAATATAAAGTAGAATTAAGAGAGATATCCATGGGGATGAGCAATGATTATACTATTGCACTT
>JAEZLC010000023.1 GCA_023435965.1 Cyanobacteria bacterium OH_CDB_58
TCCAAAAGAATATGAATGGTATGGTGCATTCGGTCTATTAGTTACAGTACTATGGTTATACATAGAAATCTTAAGATTGCTTTCAAAGTTAAAAGAAAGATAGTTTAATTTAATTCATATAATTTAAAGCAAAATCCTTTAAGGGTTTTGCTTTAAAGCATCTGCACATACAAAAGCAGTAGACCAACAATTTTGAAGGTTAAATCCACCCGTGTATCCGTCGACGTTTATAACTTCGCCCGCAAAGTACAGCCCTTTTTGAATTTTTGATTCCATGGTTTTGTTGTTTATTTGATTTAAACAAACTCCGCCTGCTGTCACTATTTCTTCACCGGGTATCTTACCTATAGCTTCTACTTCAAGCTCAGTGAGGTTTTTTACAATAACTTTTTTCTCATTTTTGGACAAATGAGTTATTTCTTTTTCGGGGTTGATATTGTTTATCTGAAAAATAAGTTCTACAAGACTTTTTGGTGCAAGTTTAGAAAAAACATTTCTGAGATTTTTTTTAGGGTGTAGTTCTATAGATTTTGCAATGTATGCATTAATCTCCTCTTCGTTTAGGTTTGAAATGTTGATTTTGAGCGTAAGCGGATTATTTTTGTCAAAGTCTGTGTAAGCACACTGGGAAGAAGTCTTATATATAACAGGTCCTGATAATGCTTTGTGAGTGAAAAGCAGGTTTCCCCTGACAGAGGAAACAATCTTGTTTTTGTGCGTGGCTGTTACGGTAACATCTTCAAGCGTTAATCCTGATAGTGTATAAAACCTTTCGTCCTTTAGTTTTAAAGGAGTCAGTGCGGCTTTAAGGTCTATAATTTTGTGCCCTAGTCCCTTTGCCAGCTCGAATCCGCTTCCTTTGCCGCCTGTTGCGATAACTGTTTTGTGAAAATATTTGTGTTTTAGACTTTTAGTACTTACTACAAACATTTCATTTTCAAATAAGAGTTCGTCTACATTTTCTTTTATTATGTTAATTTTGTATTTGCTGAGTAAGTATTTAAGAATTTTTGCAACTTCTTTAGAGCTTTCTGATGTTGGGAAAACCCTTGAATCTTCTTGTATAAATGTGCTTATACCCATTGATTCGAAAGCTTGTATTGTATCTAAAGAGTTGAACTTGGAAAAAATTGAAAGCAAGAATTTTTCACCTCTGGGGTAATATTTTGCAAGTTCTCTATAGTCAGGTTCGTAATATGTTAAATTACACCTTCCTCCTCCAGTGGGAAGAAGAGTTGAGAGCGGGTCTTTTGCATCAAAAATTGTTATGTCAAAAATCCCGGTTTGTGCTAAAAATATGGCAGTTAGAGCACCTGCTGGTCCTGCTCCGATTATTGCAATTTTTTTATTAGTCTTCATCAAATCTTGTTCCGTACAGGTAGATGTCTTCTGGGCATTCGATTTCTTCATAAAGATCAATTAGTGTTTTATTTAGAACAGGATGAACAAAATCAGGTATTAGTTCTAAGAGAGGCACTAGTACAAAAGCTCTTTCATGAAAATATTTGTGAGGAATGCATAAATTCTCTTCTTCTATAACGTTATCGTTGTATAAGATTATGTCAATGTCAATGTTTCTCTCGCCCCAACGATTATTTTCATCTCTTTTTCGCCCGAGCTTGGCCTCAACATTTAAACAGTGTTCAAGTAATTCTTTTGGAGTTAGTTTTGTCTTTACCTCAATTATGGCATTTAAAAACCAACTTTGATCTTTGTTTCCCCACGGTTCTGTTTCGTATATTGCTGAGCTCCTTATTATGTTTGCATGTCCATCTTCAACAAGCAGTTTTGTAGCTTGCTGAATGAAACTCACCCTATTCTCAATGTTAGAACCAAGACATAAATAGGCTATTGGCATAGTAGCTCCTTTAATAATATTTTAGTATCTTTTATTTAGTTTTACAAGTTATAAATACCGTTTAATTGATTGAGATTTTGTGGTAAAGTTGATGTATGTTCACAGGATTAATCGAAGAAGTAGGCATCATAAAAAATATATCGTCATCTCCATCAGGATGTGTTTTAACAATTGCCTGCGATAGCGTACTTGAAGATGTTGCTTTGGGCGATAGTATCTGTGTAAATGGGGTCTGTCAAAGCGTTGTTGAGTTTGAAAAATCATATTTTAAGACAGAACTTTCGAACGAAACATTAAAGGTTACAAATTTTTCTTCTGTAAAAGAAGGTTCAAAGGTTAATTTAGAAAGAGCTTTGCTTCCAACAAAGAGGTTAGACGGACATTTTGTAAGTGGTCATATTGATTGTCTTGCTAGGTTAACTTCGATAAAAGAAGACGGATTTTCTAAAAAATTTAGCTTCGAAATACAAAATGGTTTTGAAAAATATGTTGTGTATAAAGGGAGTATAGCTATCAACGGAATAAGTCTTACAGTGTCTGATATCTTGGATAATGTTTTTACGGTAGCAATTATTCCTATTACCGTTAAAAATACAAATTTGTGTGAATTGAAAATAGGCGATATTGCTAATATTGAAACCGATATGATAGGCAAATATGTTGAAAAAATTTTATTATTGAACAATAATAGTACTAATTCACAAAGCAAAATTACTGAAAATTTACTAAAAGAGAATGGTTTTATTTAATATGTTAGATAATGAAGCAGATGTCAAGTTTAATACTATAGAAGAGGCAATAGAAGATTTAAAAAACGGTAAAATGATTATCGTTGCCGATGATGAGGATCGTGAAAATGAAGGTGATATTATAATCGCTGCTGAAAAAATCACCCCAGAAGCCATTAACTTTATGGTTACACACTGTAAGGGTCTGGTTTGTCTGTCCATTACCCCTGAAAAAGCTTTAGATTT
>JAEZLC010000027.1 GCA_023435965.1 Cyanobacteria bacterium OH_CDB_58
GACTTAGTCTCGGCAATAAAATAATGAATAAGGTTAATGAAAAAGTTTTCCGCGAAAAATCAGAAAGAGAAGTAAAAACTTCTGATTTTAGTGCCCATATCGACGATTTATGCTTTGCATCAACTTTTATATTCAAAGCTCCGGCGATGGCCTCTATAATGTCTAAAATCCTTCCGGCTACTTTCTTGATTGCCGGCATGGAAACAGGTACAAAAGCTGAAAAATGCTCTTAGTCTATAAAGTCAGACAGTACATTATTGCTCAGCATTATACCGTTTGTTGTTAACTTGTAGCCATGAGATGTTTTTTCTAAGTGATTTGTTGCGATATACTTTTCAATTATTGATTTGTACTTTTTGTCGAAATCTATTGAGAACTTTTTGTTTATCGAATCAATATCAATTCCTTTGAGTACCCTAAATCCCAGAAAAATTTCTTCTTCAAGTTTTTCCTGCTCTGATAAATCTTCTTTTGATAATTTTAGGTTAGGGTTTTGTATATATTTATCTATACTTGTTTGATTTTGGTATCTTGTGCCTTGTTCATATCCACAAGCTGCGACCCCGAACCCATAATAATTTTGGTTACTCCAGTATTTAAGGTTATGGCGAGATTCATATCCTGGTTTTGCAAAGTTGCTTATTTCATAATGTTCAAATCCATAAGTCGATAAAAGTTCAATAGCTTCAGTATACATTTGAGCTTGCTCATCATTATCCGGAAGAAAATCCGGCTTGTTATTGTAAAAATGACAGCCTTCTTCTATTTTTAGTCCGTATAATGAAACATGCTGAACCTCAAGCTCGAAAGCTTTGTTAAGAGATTGTCTTATTATCTCTAGGTTTTGAGAAGGCAGCCCATATATCAAGTCAATGCTTATGTTCTTAAAACCTACATTTTTTGCATTTTTGACTGTCTTTACGACGTCCTCAACGCAATGATTTCTACCGATTGACTTAAGCATGGCGTTATCAAAAACCTGAACACCTATGCTCAACCTGTTTACGCCAAGTTCTTTTAATTCTTGTAAGTAACCTTTACTTACATTTTCAGGGTTGATTTCAACCGTAACTTCTGTTTTTTCGCTGTAGTTTAATAGTGAAAGGATCTGCTTGAAGTCTGATGTTGAAAGAGTAGAAGGAGTGCCCCCACCGAAATACAACGTATCAAGGGGCTCTTTTTTATAACCCGATTTAATTTCCGTTAAAAGCGAATCTATATAAATATTTTTTAAAGTCAAAGTATCGTAAGATACAAAAGAACAATAATTGCACTTTCGCCTGCAAAAAGGTATATGGATATAAGCACTTTTAATCATAGTTATAATTCTACAACAAAAAGCGGTTTGGGATTAACCAAAACCGCTATTTAAGAGAATCAACTATTTTTTATTATCCGCCTAAATTAACCAGCGTTCTCATTATCTGGTTCTGAGAATCGAACGCACGGCTATTCGCTTCTATAGCCCTTTGTGCAACAATCATGTCAGCGAATTGTTTTGTCATATCTACGTTTGAAGCTTCAAGCGCACCTGACTGCATAGAACCAAAACCGTTTGCACCAGGTGTTCCATAGAAGGAGTCACCACAGTTAGCACCTTTTGAGTAAGTGTTACCGCCTTGTGCTATAAGACCGTTAGGGTTTATGAAGCTGGCAAGCTGCATCTGGAAGTTAGCAGGAACCGCAAGTTGTGCAGCAACAGTAACGTCATTACCTTTAATTACAACACCATCAGCTGTAGTGTATTTAAAGATAGATTGGTTATTTTCATCCTGCATAACCGTCATTTTGTCACCGTTAGAGTACTTAACTTCGATTGTACCATTTTCGTAGATATCCATGCCGGAGTATTTGACCGCAGAAGCTAAACTGTCAGGAACATCAACTGTTTGTTTATAGTCCAGAACTTTTGTAGCATAAGGACCTGCTGCTGGGGATGATGCGATTTCTGTCGTACTAACAAAGTTTGAGGTACCTGAAGTAAATGATAAAGTATGTCCTCCCGGAGGAACAATGTTTAACTTTCCATCTGCTAAAGTTACTGTACCGCCAGCGGTTACACCATCTAATCCTGCTTGGATTTTGCCGACAATGTCGGTTAAATTGTCTGTTGGGTCAATGGTTATACCTACAGTGGTTGGAGCTGCTCCGCCGTAATCAACATTTATTGAGAATGTACCGCTTGTGATATCAACGTTGTTTAAGTCTGTACGATTTTTTGTGCCTAAGTCTGAAGTGTTGGGAGATGTTGTTGCTTTGATTACAGGAGGAATTTTAATCGGAGTGTTTCCGCTTTGTGTTCCAAATGTATTTGCTGTACCTAATAACCTGCATCCGTTAGGAAGAACCAGGTTACCTGCAGAATCAAGAGAGAAGTTTCCAGCCCTTGAATATAACACCTCATTGTTTTGGTTTATAACTGTGAAAAATCCGTTTCCTTGAATTTTCATGTCAGTTGCTTTGCCGGTTGTCTGAGTAGCACCGTTTGTAAAGTTTCTGTCTATAGAACTTACCTGCGTTCCAAGACCGATTTGTTTAGGGTTTGTACCACCGAATCCTTTTGCGGCGGACGAACCTGAAGACAAAGTGTTGTAATAAACATCCGCAAATGTAATGTTTGACTCCTTAAATCCAACAGTGTTTATGTTAGCTAAGTTGTCTGAAACAATATTGATTTGACTCTGTGCGGCTTTGATACCGCCGATAGATGTGTAAAAAGATTGTCCCATTTTTCCTCCCGATTATTTTTATTTATTAATTATTATTGTCTAGTTTTTATTATGTTGTCTGATTATTTGAACTGTCAGCTGTGCTTTCTCCACCCGTAGAAGCATCACCTGGGTTTGATACTTTTACAACGTAGCCCAGCGGGTAATCTTTTCCGCCTACAACTACGGTTGAATCAGATCCGCTGAAGTTTGCAGCCTCTACGACTCCGTTAATTCTTTTGCTACTGTCGTCAGGGTCAACTATAGAAACCTGTTTTCCGATTAGTGAGCTAGCCTGCATAATTTGATTGTTTATGCTCATGTTTTTGTTCATTTTTTGGATTTCGTTTAGTTGGGTAAATTGAGCCTGTTGAGATAAGAACTCTTGATTGTTCATAGGATTCATAGGATCCTGATGCTTTAATTGTTCAAGCATCAGCATCAAAAATGCGTCTTGGCCAAGCTCTTGAGTAGCTCCGGTTTCTTTTTTCGCCGCAGCTTGTGACTGTGCCGTGATATTTTGCATACTTGTTAGTTGACTCTGTATCGTACTCATTTATCCTCCTCTAAACCTTGTAATCCACTGTTCCTGAATGAAGTGAATTATCATTATTTAACTCAACAGAAGCAGTTCCGTCT
Organism: Cyanobacteria bacterium OH_CDB_58; assembly: GCA_023435965.1. Taxonomy (GTDB): domain Bacteria; phylum Cyanobacteriota; class Vampirovibrionia; order Gastranaerophilales; family Gastranaerophilaceae; genus JAEZOG01. Next base: position 3,348 of record JAEZLC010000027.1, read on the forward strand.
TCGACTGCAGAAGAAATATTTACATCATTAGTATCGTTATATAGTTCTGTATTTGAAGCTTTTTGAGAACCTTGATCGTTCTTGTTAGTTTCTGAGCCAAATTGCCCTTGATTGAAATCAAATGCGTTGAATGCTGATTTATTAGGTTCTTCTACTTTTACTGTAACGTTGTTTACGTTAACGCCTTGAGCGGTGAGATTGTTTCTTAGTGTTTCAATATTCTTCTCTAATAGTTCCTTGACTTGCTTGTTCTCTGCAATTAATGTTGCATTAACAAGTCCTCTGGTTGATTGAAGCTCTATATTTACTTTTCCTAAATTCTCTGGTCTTAATATGATTTCGACTTTTTCGCTACCGGATTTAAGGTTTGGCATTTTGTTGCTGATTTGGTCCAAGATATCGAATTTGCTCAGTTCTCTTAACGGAGTTTGGGCAATGTTGGTTTGGATTTTTTCCTGACCTATCGGATTTTTTGTCTGGTTTAAAAGATGAGAAAAGTCAGGTGCCTCAGATTTTGTCATTGGCTCAATTGATAGTTTTATAACTTGTTCTGACGCGTTTTGCTGCCTTGCAAAATTGTTGCCGGCAGTGTTGTTTGCAACAACTTCAACATCCATTTCTGTTATAATTGATTGTTCGATTGGATTTTGATCTTTTTCGGCAGTTTCAGTTTTTATGTTCGTGTTCTCCAATTTTAAGTCTCCAGAGACTTTTACTTCAGTAGAATCAATTGAATTGTCTGCGAAATTTTCACTGTCAGAAATTCCTAGTTCCGGTAATTCAGCAACTTCTGCGTGAATTTCTTCCTGATTGTTTAGATTGTTGATTTCAGACCTGTTGTTTATATCAGCAGCAGCTTTTCCTGTTTGCTGGTTATTTTGTATTGTTGTTTCTGAGGTATTTTGTGATGTCATCGCTAACGTTTCAGAAGTCGCGACTTGAACGTTTTGCGTGCTAGATATTGCTTGATTTACCTCATTTTTAACCTGTTCTAATTGTGCTGCAACATTCTCCTGTATTTCTTTTCCAGCTTCTGCAACGTTGGTTGTTGTCGGGTCTATCGCAATTATTTCTTCGACTGCATTTTCATCAATTTTTACTTCAACGGCAATATTTGCCTCTTCATTAGGTTGTCCTTCGTTTGAATTTTGGTTATTGCTTGATGTTTCCTTCTGATTGTTTTTGTTTGGATCTTCAGTTGTTGAATCTTGGCTATCAGAAGACTTCTCTTCTTTGTTTGCTTGTTCTTTGACTTGTTTTTCGTTTGTTTCTTTTTCTGAGATTTTTTCTTCAGAATTTTCTTTTACTTTAGAATAATCAGTCTTTTTATCTTCATTTTTTTCTGCAGTTTTATATTCTTCGTCGCTCTTTCTTACTTGCTCATTTTTCTCGTATCTGTTTGTTTCTTTAAGAGAATCCTTTTCTGATGCTTTATCGTTGAAAGTGTCTTCTGACTTTTTCAGAGTAAATTCTTCTTTTTTACCAGCGTAATCTGTATTATATTTTTGATTATTATATTTGTCAGCATAAGAGCTTTTTTCTGCCAGTTTTTCTTTTTCAATAGCAGAAGAAGCCTGATTAAGATTATTCAAAATCAAATCGAAAGACTTGTCACTCTCGCTCGCCATGTATTGGTTAGCTTTAGAGGGCTCTTTTGCAACTTGCATGTTATTTAAGATTAAATCACTTATAGAATTTGTCATATTCTCCCCGAGTTTTCTTATCCTGCTTTGTATCTGCTTATTGTTATGTCGTCCAGTTCAGTCATTTCTTTTTGCAATATTTCCTGATAGTGTTTTTCTGCTTGCTTTTCTTTAAGCTTCTCTAAAATATTTTTTTCTTTTAGTGCTTCGTGAACTTCTTTTTGTTTTTCTGCCATCGCCATATGGATTTGTTTTAATAGGTTTTCTTGAGAATTAATGTTTATTGATAATTGAATCAGATAATCCTTATGAGCTTGGACTTCTTGTAGATCTAAACATTCTGATCTTTGATAAATTTCGATTAGGTAAGTATTTATGCCGCTTTTTTTATTTATCAGATTCTGTAGTTTACCCTCCTCTTCGTGCAATAAACCGGTAATTTTCGCCAGCTCTAGCATCTTGTCGTCAAGAGCCTTTTCTTTAAGCTTCAAGACAGTTTCCAGTCTAAATTGAAATTTTTTCAAACCTACCTCAAGTAATAAAAGTCTAGTATTTAATAAAACACTACCAGAATGATAATCTATTTATTCGATGGGTTATATCCTCCGTTTTTTGTATTTTTTTTAAGAAAAACATCTGTTCGAATTAGAGGAGAATAAAAAATACATCATTTGCACTAAGATCGATTAAAAATATCTTTAATTGAAAGTTAATTTCGTCTTTGATACAATTTTCGAATATGAAAAAAGTTTTATGCGTAAAAATTAGAGAAATGACACAAGATGATGTCGATGATGTGATGAAAATTGAGGAGGTCGCATATCCTAATCATCACTGGTCTAAAAATTCATTTTATAACGAACTGTCAAA
>JAEZLC010000038.1 GCA_023435965.1 Cyanobacteria bacterium OH_CDB_58
ATTGACAGTAACGTAGTTCTAGATCCTGAGAAAAATTCAAATCTAGTAAATAATTCGGCCTTAAAGCCTTATTTAGATAAAATACTTAACCGTTCAGAGTTTAGAATTATAAGCTGCGGAGGAGATATTAAATACGATATAGCACCTCATAATGATCCTGTTCAAGCTCCTTGTTACATAAAACACGCAATACAAGGTGGTCCTGCGTTAGCTCCTCAATTAAGATTGGAAGAGGAGTTCTTTATTCTTAAAAAAGACGGCAAAGTTGTATCTCAATCAGCATCATCACTTATGAAATATCCCAGAACAGCTCTTGGAATAAAAGAAAATAATGTATATCTAATAATTGCGACGACAAAGGCTCCAATGAGTCTTGAAGATGTTTCGGCTTTTGCTAAAGAACTGGGTATGGAAAAAGCAATGGCATTTGATGGCGGAGGTTCTACCTCATTGGATTATTGTGATTTACACATAATCTCGGACAAGGATTCTACTGCCAGAAAACTAAAGTCTTTCTTGATAGTAACTGAATAATTCTTGATTGGCTCTTGCTTTTATATTATCCTGTTAAAAGAGTGGTAATTAAAAGGAATAAATATGCTTAGAGCCGGAATTGTTGGACTTCCAAACGTTGGTAAATCGACGCTTTTTAATGCGTTAACATCGTCAAAAAATGCACAGAGTGCAAACTATCCGTTTTGTACAATTGAACCTAATGTTGGTGTTGTTACTGTCCCAGATGATAGGCTCTATAAACTTCAAGATATGGTTAAAACTCAGACTGTTATTCCTACCGCAATAGAATTTGTTGATATCGCTGGTCTTGTTAAAGGTGCCAGCAAAGGTGAGGGGCTAGGAAACCAGTTTTTACATAACATTAGAGAAGTTGATGCAATAATTCAAGTAGTCAGATGCTTTGACGATGAAAACACTATTCACGTTGCAGGTAAAGTAAACCCAATAGATGATATTGAGATTATCAATACAGAATTGGCTTTGGCAGATATGGCGTCTGTTGAAAAAAGAATTGCAAGAATAGCAAAGCAAGTAAAAGGCGGTGACAAAGAATCAGTAATCGAAAATAATGTTTTGCAGAAATTAAATGATTTATTGTCAGACGGTAAATTTATTAATATAAAAGAACACTTTGAAGGTGATGAACTAGAAGTTGCAAAAAATACACACTTAATGAGTATCAAACCAGTTATATATGCAGCTAACGTTTCAGAATCTGATTTATCTACAGGTAATAAATATGTAGATCAGGTTAAAGAATATGCAAAAACGCATAACGCTGATGTTGTTGTTATCTCTGCAAAAATCGAAGAAGAGTTGGCAGAACTTGATAAAGAAGAAGCAATAGCGTTTCTTGAAGAATTAGGTGTTGAAAATTCCGGTATAGAAAGAATGATCCGTTCAGTATATCATTTGCTTGATTTGAGAACTTATATCACCGCCGGTGAAAAAGAAGTGAGAGCCTGGACAATTCCTGCCGGTGCAAAAGCACCTCAAGCAGCCGGTGTAATTCATACTGATTTTGAAAAAGGTTTTATCAGAGCAGAAGTAACAGGATATGACGATTTTATGAAGTGCGGTTCTTATGCCGTGGCAAAAGAAAAAGGTCTAACTCGTCTTGAAGGTAAGGATTACATTGTCCAAGACGGAGACATTATGCATTTCAGATTCAATGTATAAATTCAATGTTATTTGTTTAATATTTTTTCAATGCTCTCTTGTGGCAGAAACATTGTAGCAGATTCCATCTTGCAAGGAATGGGTAGTCCCTCTGAAAGGCATTCAGATACTATTTTTTCCTGTACAGAATTGCTGCATTGAAAGCCTAGTTTGTGATAAAAAGGTATTGGTGTTCCGATTGAAGCATCTGTTGTACTTGCATTAAGACAAACTCTTCCTTCAAGTCCAAGCCTCTTGCTTTCTTCCACAACGGCTTTGATTAGTTGTGTACCGATTCCTTTATATGTTCTATGAGAGCTCAATGAGTTTATAAATAGGTAATCTTTATTCTTGTAATATTCAGGATAGTTATCGCCTTTTATTGGGGCGTTGCATCGAGAGGTCAGTATTGTTCCTAAACATTGTTCATTGTGTTTTACAAACCAACTATTGTGCTTGGCTTTTATTACTTCAGCTTGTATGTATTCCCCGTCTTGGGCCTTTAGCTTAATGTGTTTATTCTTTGAGCTCGGCAGTATATGAAAAAAATGATATGTTAGTTGTTTTGCATCTTGTTTGTTTTCTTGTGTTTTTGAGGCGCTAAACACAATGTTTGATTTCTGCTTATTCGCAGTTGATAAATAAATATTACAGGGATTAACATTACTTATTTGCATTTAAACACCTTCTTTAAGTGTTTAAAAACCTGTAAAGATATAATTTGCCTAGTCTATTTGTACTCAGTCATTAACAAAATTACGCTCGATGGGAGTCGAACCCACGTCTAAAGACTTCGGAGATCTTTGCTTTATCCATCTAAGCTACGAGCGCATAAAATTGTTTTCTCTAGCTTTTAATAGAGTTGCAAATGCCTTCCATTATGTTTTCAAAATCTTCATCGGGCAGTGTAGAAATGGTTTTAAAAGCTAAATCTAATTCTTTGCTTTTATCGTACCACCGCCGAGAATTATTAGTTTGGTATAATCCCAAAACTCTTTTTAATCCAATGGTAATAGGGGTAGATTCTTGTTCTTTTCTTATGTTTTTAATTGAATTGGCAATATTTACTATGTCGCTCGAAATTATTTTTTGAGACACAGGATCCAAATCTTTAAGAAGTTTAATAGCGTTCAATGTAGTATCTTTATTGTCGTACCATCTTCTTTTTTGCACTAAAGAATCTCCTCTTCCTACATAATTATATTATATGCAGATTATTTTATTATTCAATAAATTATAATTTTGTAATATTAGAAAAAGTAGGATTGCTACTGAATACAGCTGGAGTCGTAAATGTTGTGTAGGTTTTTTTCTCAGGATTAACCTTCTCTAATTGTTTTACTTTTTTTTGATAGTAATTGCCTGTATAATTTCTTACTATTGGGGTCGCGATATTAGCGGCCAACACAGAGCCTGCAATTGTCGCCAACATTTTTATTCCAGAATGGAAAGATGTGAAATTTTTTATTGTTACCGAATCATAAATTTTATCAGGATTTTCTTGTGTCATTGCCTTGATTACATCCGGAATACTTTTTTTAGTTTGTTTAGAATATCGTAAAATATTATCAGAGATTTCACTTGATAGTATTTTACCTGACATTACTTTTTTGCTTATTAATTTTGTAAGTATGCTTGTAAAACATACATATAAAAAAGTATTCGCCAGACCGTCCGCTGTTTCCTGAGCTAGAAGAACTTTTTTCTTATCTTCTGGCAGTTTTTTATTGGTTAGAACTGCAGTGATTTGTGCGAACATACTTATTAGCCAGCCAACTGCACCGATACCAATTAATGCTTTATCAGCATCTTGACTCA
>JAEZLC010000066.1 GCA_023435965.1 Cyanobacteria bacterium OH_CDB_58
CAAAAATTTCTTCTAGTCTGTTTTTATAACTGTGTTTGTTTATTACTATTTTGTGCCCGGCTTGTTTTATTTGTTCTCTTTCATCTTCATTGTTAAGATAGTAATTTATTAGAAATTCAGCTTCATCAATATTCTTAAAACAAGCTATTTCTTTACCTATATGGAAGTAATCAACAATTCCTGAATAATAATAACTTAGTTGGAAACCATAGAAATATGGTATCTCAAAATGTCTGGCTTTTACTTGCTCACGATTTTTACTGTCTTGAGAAATGTTTTTAAAACTTTTTAAAACCTTTGAGCCAATTTTGTATCTTAGCCATAGCTTGTTTGAAATGTTATCATAATCATTTAAAATGTACCTGAAGTCATAGTCAGTGCTGTTAGATAAATTTAAATTAATCTTAGAAGTTGAAAATATCTCATTCATTCTTTTGCTCGAAACCGGTCCATTCTTCCAGCCGTTACCAAAGGTTGTTACTTTTATGTTTCTCTTTTTAAGCTCTTCTATGAACCATTCTCGGTGAGGGTGCCAACCTCCTACAAACGATACATCATAATCATATTCTTTGTTAAAATCAGGCATTTCTGATGTATTTATAGCGGCCCATTGACTGTATATGACATTCTTTTGTCCAATTTCTTTATATTTTTGAATGGAAAATTTGTCAGTTGTTATGCAGTATGTATAGTGATTAGCATAATTTTTTGTATAATTATCAAAACGCCAAGTATCATCGCCAAACCAAGCAATTGTTGTATATTTGGACCTTAGGTAATCTAATGTTTCAATATCAAATTGATCTATGTAGGTCAGAAAAAATATAGCATCCGGACTGATCTGATCTGCAAACTTTTTTATTTCGGTTTGGAGTTGAGGAAAATTAGGAGGATTTAAATATTCATCATAATAAAAAGGATGAACTTCAAAGCCAAGATCGATAAAGTTTTTTAGGAAACCCTCCTGTCCAATGATGTTGAGCCCGCGCTCTTTTAGTCCATAGTCATATAGCATGTCGACGTAAATTATTTTCATAGATGCCTCTAATTATTTAATCTCTTGATTTATTTGTTTTTTTAATCTTGTACTGATATTATCCACGCTTAGTTCTTTTTTCATTTTTAATATAGATAAGCATTGTTCATTATATTCTTCTTGTGGACGTTCTGTGATTAATTTTTCAATCAAAAATTGCATATCTTGCATAGAATCGCATAAATACCCTATGTTTCCATATTTGTTGAAGTAATGTTCGTAAAAAGGGCTTCTAATTGCAATAATTGGCTTTATGTAATGCACGGCATCAAAAAATGCGCCACTAGCCCTTAATATGTACCTGTCTTTCGGATAGCTGAAAATAGTATAGTCAACGTCTTTAGCCAAGTCATCAAATTCTTTTCTGGTCAATGGTTTTTCTGCAGATGGGATTTTTATATTTTGATATTTTTTTATGCTCTCTATCAAGGTTTTATCCGTTATGTGACCAATTAAGTAGAAGTCGGCGTTATCTTTTGAAATTTTTTCAGTCAGTTCGAAAAAAGAATCACTGCCTTTTGCCTTATGTGCCACTCCAAAAGTAGCAAATTTTATTTTTTCATTAAGCTGTTTTTCTTTAAATTCTTTTTCATCAACTATTTTATGTTCATAAGGTGGTATATCTATCGTGATTAAGTTATTTTTTAACCTATCATTTAATTTTAACAATTCTTTTTTTATTGATTCGCAAAGTAAAATGTATTTAATTTTACTGTTATTGAAATTATATAAAACATTCTTGTATTCAAATATTTTTTGTTTGACTTTTTTCGGCGGTGGGTTTGTTATGTCTCCTAAAAGCCCATGTAAAACTACATATGCAGATATATTAGGGAAAAAAGGTTTAATTATCTTTAGTGCTAATAAGCCGGCACTTGTTAGAGAGAGAAAGAATATGGAGTTTATATTGTTTTTTTTCGAATACTTAAGTGTTTTTAAAACTATTTTGAAGTCGTCATAAAACCTTTTGTGCTCCGATAAATGTCTTTCAGGTATTTCTATTATGGACGATTCTATTTGCTTGTTGTTAACAAATTCATCATTGTTTTTTAGGCAATTTAAATGTTCTTCTTCTGCCCAGAGAACAACCTTTTCGTTGCTATACGAATTTGCGATTACAGAAATAAGTCCGGTATTAAAATCGGCATGTTCAAAGTTTACACATTGTGGTTCGACTATTAAAATCATTTTACACCTTAACTTTTCTTAGAATACCTCGAAAGATTTTATAAAATCTTATCTTGAATTTTTGTTTTAAGTTATAAAAAAACACATTAGGATTTTCATATTTTATTGGAACATTGCCTGATATCCAGTTAGAATTCATGCAAATCCCAAGGTACATTTCTGAAATTTCTTCTTCTGTGATTAATTGTTTTCTCGATTCTTTGTATTGACTTTCGTAATGGAAAATTTTGAATAATTGATTTTTAACCTGGATTTCAATTGTGTTGGTTTTTAATAACCATTGATTGTACCAGCTGAATTCTAAAGGAGCGATTTTGAAAATATCGACATATGTGAGGTTATTTGGTTTTAAGTATCCATCTTCAAAAGATTTTAAAACTTTAGATGAAAAAATCGCGAATCCACAACAAGTTATGTATCTGGAGTCGTGTATGTTAAGGGCGGTTTTTATATTGTCTAGATGAAATTTGTAATAATCTTTTGCAAGGTGAATGTATTTTTTATTATAAAAATGTTCTTCCCATTGGTACAGTATTGTGTATGGGGTTTCTTCGTTATACATGTAATCTGTGAAATAAAAATCTTTGATAAAGTAACTGTCAGAATCTACGCAAAGGTAGTTCTCAGCATAACCTGTCTTCCAAAAATTCATTTTAATTATCTGTTGGTTTATGTAGCCAGCTGAGAATGCTCCAAGATTAGTGTCCAAAAGAGTTTTCTCGATTGATTCATCAGTTATTAAAGTGATAGTTTTTGGGATTTTATTTCTGAACAGTTCATAGTCTTCTTGAGGTACAGATATATAAAACGGAATATTGTCTTTATTATGCTTTTCAAAACTCTCAACAAGGTTTAAAACCCTGTCTAAATCGCCTTTGTAGGATTTGCAAAAAAGTGCGAATTTATCCAATTTATTTCCCTTCCAAATTTTGATAGGCACTATACGTTATCTGTGCTGCATTATGGTAGCTGAACTTATGTAAATATTCTTTAGTTATTGTGTTGCGTTTTTCTTTGTATGCTTCTAATATTGCATTTTTTATGGATTTTATGTTGTAAGGATCACAAATGTGAGCATATTTGTCAAATTCATAAAACTTCGCAGGACAATACTCATCAGATGCTGTAACGATTTCGCATCCTGCTGCGAGTGCTTCTAGGGTGACAAGTCCCGGAGATTCTCTAAAAGATGCTAGTACGTGTACTTTTGCTTTTTTGTAAATGTTAAAAAGTGCATCGTGTTTAATTTCATCTATTAGGTAAACATTTCCTCGTTTTTCTGCTATTTTTTTAACTTGAGATGAGTATTTTTTATTTGCATGTTTTCCAATTAAAACAATTGGAATTTCTGGTGATTTGAATAAAGCTTTAAGGATTCCCATCTGGTTTTTATTTGGTTCCAATCTGCTTACGCAAAGGACAAAATCGGACAAATTAGCAATCTCTAACGGTGTAGTTGATGTTTCTGTTGATAAAAGGTTTGTATCTATTGCATTTGGAACAGAAATGGACTTTAGTTTAAGCTCATTTAATGGAATATCAAATTCATTAGAAATTATCTCTAGTTCTTCATCAGAATTTGGTAATAATAGATCGGCTTCTATTAATGCTTGTTTTCTTTTAGAATTGTATATTTTAGAGCCTAAAAAGTCTTTATTTTTATTTGTTATTCTGTATTTAAAGTTCACTAATTTTAAAACAGACTTACAGATATCATAATCTACTTTGTTGTAAGAAAATCTATTATATTTGCCAGAGACATAATTAACATAAGTTGAATGAGACAAATCCCAATATATAGTCGATAGGACTACTTTTTTATTGTATTTTTTGCATTCTTTTATGTAATCCAGCGTTTCATCTATCGATTGTATGTTGAATATGTGTATTATATTAGCTGTACTATCTTTTATCAAATCAGGATTGAGGATAATTTCGATATTTAATGAATTATCAATTTTCTCCAAATGTTCTTTGGTTTTAATCATCTGGATGGTATCACCGCCAGATAGTGTCATACAGTCTTTTCTATTTGCAAAAGCTATATTCAAAATACTCTCTTTCTACTTAACTCGTACATTATAATACCAAAAACAACAAGTAGATAAATGTTAGATTTTCATAATGATTTTTTTTATCAATCCTTTTGTGATTTTTAATAAAATCATGATTGCCGTGTAATATTGTGTCAAAATCCATTTTATAATCGGACTCGAGTGTTTTTGTGAGTTGTTTATAACTGTTTTTATGGTTTGTCTGATTATTTTGTTGTTTGCTCTTTTGATGTTTTCTGTTCTGCCTATCAGGCTATTGGGGTGGATTCTCCATTTAGTAAGAGGCAGGTTAAGACAGTATAATTTGTTGTCATAAGCTGCCTGAAGCCACAAAAATAAATCAAGATGAGGCTGGAAAGGTGCATTAAAATCAAGCTTTTTTATCACGTCGGATTTTATCATCACGCAGGAGAATGTTGGAATCAGGTTCATAAAGAGGAAGTATTTG
>JAEZLC010000069.1 GCA_023435965.1 Cyanobacteria bacterium OH_CDB_58
TCGTTAAGATAGCCGACCATACTTACTTGATGCATCTGTGCTGAACGAGATAACATAGTTGTGACTGCTGAAATTCCAACAGCACCGCCGATATTTTTAAGCAAATTTTGAACCCCTGTAGCATTTGTCATTTTTGAGTTCTCTAAAGTAGTTACGGAAAGCGTTGTTATTGGAACGAAACAAAAACCAAGCCCAACACCGTATATAAAATTAGGGACAATAATATTCATTATTGAAATATCAATACTTAAAACCCCGAACATAAGTCCTGCTACACCTAAAGAAGCCAAACCCAAAGTTATAATGATTCTTTCGTCGATTTTATCGGAAAAGATTGCACACAAAATTACAGCAACGATACTTCCTACACCTCTAGGCATCAAAGCATATCCGCTTAAAAAGGCACTATAGCCTAGCAATTTTTGCAAAAATAGCGGCATTATTGCGATTGAGGCATACATTATGGTAGTAACCATAACCAAAATCACTGTGCCAAAAGCAAAGTTTCTGTCTTTGAAAACAGTCATATCTATAATAGAATCTTTATTTTTAATCTGAGAAACGATGAATATTATCATAGAAATAAAAGAAATCCCTGCTAGCCAACATATCCAATCGGATTCAAACCAATCTGCATTCTGCCCTTTATCTAAAAAGGTCTGAAGCGAGATTAGCCAAACTATTAAAAAGAAGAAACCGGTATAATCGATTTTGCCTATAGGTTGTTTTCTGGCATAAGGTGGATCCTCAACAAACATTTTTGTACAAAGTGCTGCAATTATTCCAAAAGGAAGATTTATGAAAAATATCCAAGACCATGTGTAGTTATCTGTAAGCCAACCGCCCAAAAGAGGTCCTACTATAGGAGCAACAACGACACCGAGCCCAAAGATCGACATAGCTAGTCCTCTTTTTTCTTTCGGGAAACTCTCAAGCAATATTGCCTGGGACACAGGAAGTAAAGCACCGCCACCAAACCCTTGTATGACTCTTGCAAGAATCATCATCTCTAAAGATGAAGCCAAGCCGCAAAGAACTGATGCTACAGTAAAAATAATTATACAGTTTATAAAAAAGGTTTTTCTTCCAAACGCCTTACTAAACCAGCTAACAGAAGGTAAAACAATGCCGCTGGCAATTAGATAACTTGTTAATATCCACATTGCTTCTTCATTACTGGAGCCGAAACTACCTGCCATATGAGGAAGTGCTACGTTTGCAATAGTTGAATCAAGAACAAAAATAAATGTCGCAATCATAACAGCAAGCGTCACCAACCAAGGATTTTTGGTTGGTTGCCATTCTTGATTGTTAACCTCTGCGGACTGCATTTTTACTTAACTCTCACCTTTGGAATAACTGACATTCCTGTCACAATTGTATACTTATTAGAATCAATCGGTTCTGCAAAAACTATCTTTACCGGGATTCTTTGGACTATTTTTACAAAACTTCCTACTGCATTTTCTGGAGGAAACAAACTTGCTTTAGCTCCCGAACATCTTTGAATACTATCAACTTTTCCTTTAAAAACTTTCGAAGGATAAGCATCTATTTTTATCTCAACATCCTGACCGACAGTCATTTTCTCAAGCTGCACTTCTTTAAAGTTTGCGACTACCCAAACATCATTAGGTACAAGCACGAATAAAGGTTGTCCTACTTGAACATAAGCACCCTTATCTATTGCTTTTTTTGTCACAAAGCCATCCATTGGAGCATAAATTTTTGTATATGAAAGATTTAATTCTGCTTGTTTTTTAGTTGATGCAAGCTGTTTTAACTCAGCATCTGCCACTCGATTTTCACCATTTGAAAGCATTGCCTCTTTGGCTTGAACCAGTCTTGCACTTGCTTCATCATATTTTGTTTTTGCATTATCAAGTTCTTGTTTAGAAATAGCACCGTCTTTGTATAAATTCTTACATCTCTCCAAATTTCTTGAAGCTAAGTCGATTTCAGAATTTACTGCACTCAAATTAGCTGCTGCATTTTTTTGTTTTAATAGTGCTGCTTGATATTTTGCATTTGATTCATCTAATTTTACTGAATAATCAGCATTATCAATTTCAGCGACCAAATCACCTTTTTTTACTTTTTGGTTATCGTTAACATAAACAGTTGCTATCTGACCTGATACTTTTGATGACACTTGAACAGGCAATGTTTCAACATAAGCGTTATCAGTCTCTTCAAACTGCGATGTGTGAGTTATATAAAAAAATAACCCTGCAATCACAAGCAATGTAGCGATTACAAATGGTAATATGTTATTTTTATTGTTTTTAATTTTTTCTTGTTCAGCAGTGCTCATTATTACTCCTATATCTGCATCTGTGTATTTTTACTCAGTGAATCACATAATTTTCTTAAAATTCTTCTTAAAGTGGCCAGCTCTTCTTCCGTAACTTCAGTAAGGGCGGCGAGATAATATTTTCTTAAGACCGGAAAAATCTTATCAACGGTCTCTATGCCTTTATCTGTTATGGTCACTTTTTTTACCATTTTTTTGCCTTTTGTATCGAGTCTTCTTTCAATTAGACCTTTTTCTTCTAAAATATTCAGAATTCTACCCGTATTTGAACGATCCTTTAACATCAATTTAGCAATGTCTCTTTGACAAATATCTTTATGATGATAAACAGTATCTAATATATGGTACTGTTCTACAGTAAGTCCGAAATTAAAAGAATCAAATATCTGAGAACTTTTCGCTCCTAGATAAACTGATGTTTTATCAATCTCATATTTTACAGTTTCGGTATATGCTCTTATGTCTTTTTCGCCCATATTAATTCCTTCACGTTGCAATGGCATCATGTCATCATAACACCATGTTGTAATCACAACAACTTTATGATAGCATAATATTTGTAAATTGCAAACATACATTCAGGAGAAAAAATGAAATTACAAAAAATTGTCTCTATATCATTAATAATAGGACTTTTACACTCAAATATAATTCCGGCTACTGCCCTTACTTTTTCAAACAATAAAGTGATAAAAACTCAAGTGACTCAATATCGATTTGACTACGTAAATATGCAGTGGTGGAAAAACTTTAACGATGAATTGTTAGACGGATATATAATTAGAGCTATAGAGCAAAACCACGATCTAAAAATAGCAACATTAAAAGTCGAAGAATATAATCAACTTACGAAATTGCAATTTTCAAAAGAACTACCAACCGCCACTGCTGGATTTTCTCCTAATATAACTAAAATGGGCGGCTCAACTTCTAGCGACTCTATGTACGCCTTCCCACTTTTAGTTAATTACGAAGCTGATATTTTTTTAAAGAACAGAGATAAAACAAAATCTCAAAAGAAACTACAAGAAGCATCAATTCTTGATGAAAGATCTGCATATATATCGATTGCCTCTGCAGTTGGTGCTACATACTTTAATTTAATAAAATTAGATCAGTTAATAGAAATACAGAGACAACTGGTAAACTCAAGAAAACAAATATTTGAGCTAATGAAAAAAAGAAACGATCAAGGAATCACATCAACTACTGATGTAATAAGAGCCAACAAATCTTACATTGCTTCAATGAACGACATGATTGAAATGGAAAAATCGAGAAATTTATTACTTAACAAATTTGCCGTTCTTATCGGAGAAAGTCCGGAAAACATAAAAGAAATAAAAAGAACTCCATATTCAGAATTTAGTTATGCTATGACTATTCCATCAGAAATACAATCAGAAGTGATAACACAAAGACCTGACTATTTAAGATCAGAGAAAATGGTGGAGAAAGCAGGGCTTGATGTCAAAATTGCAAAAAAAGAATTCCTACCCAACATTAGTATTCTCGGGTTGGCGTTTTTTAACTCAAACAGCTTTAGCAAAAGTTTAAATTGGTCAAATGCACTAGCAGCTTTTGGT
>JAEZLC010000098.1 GCA_023435965.1 Cyanobacteria bacterium OH_CDB_58
ATAATAGACCCTGAAATCGAGTGGGTAGTCGATTCTTCAAAATTTAAATCGAAATGCAGAATATCGCCTTTTGATGGGCAAAAATTAAAAGGTAAAGCCATTGCTACAGTAGTTAACGGGACATTAAATATAATAAAGGAATAAATAATGGAAATCAGATCGGAGATAAAAGAGAAAATCGTTCTTGCACTTGATGTTGACAACATTGAGACAGCCAAAGAAATGATTATGGAACTTAAAGACTATGTAGGTGTCTTTAAGGTTGGATTGCAACTGTATACTGCCAATGGCGGCGAAGTTTTTAAGTTTATGAAAGAGCAAAATATAAAGTTCTTTTTTGATGTTAAATTAATGGATATTCCCAATACGGTTGCCAAAGCTTCTGAAAATATTATAAGAAGCGGTGCAAATTTCTATAACGTACACACGCTGGGTGGTATGGAGATGATGTCTGACTCGGCAGAAGCCGCCAGAAACACGGCAAAAGAAATTGGAGCCGATAACCCGATTGTCCTTGGTGTAACGGTTTTAACCAGCATTAACGAAGATACTTTGAATAATCAGTTAAAAATCCCTCACAAGTCAAATGACTACGTTATAGATTTAGCTTTGCTGGCAAAGAAAAGCGGATTAGATGGAGTAGTCGCAAGTGTTTGGGAAGCTAGAAAAATCAAACAGGCATGTGGACAGGATTTTAAAGTTTTGTGTCCCGGTATAAGACCTGACTGGTCTTCAAATGACGATCAAAAAAGACTTGCGACTCCAAAACTTGCCATAAAAGAAGGAGCAGATTATCTTGTTATAGGGAGGGCAGTGACTTCCGCGAAAAACAGGGTAGAGGCGATGAAAAGAATACACGAAGAAATTGAAAATGCTATTCATACACAAAGCGAATCAAGTGCTGTACAAAAGGCAAGACTGCTTCTTGAGAACGGTATGATTTTTGAAGGAGAATCTTTCGGGGCTGAAGGGACGGCGTATGGAGAGATTGTTTTTAATACTTCCATGGCCGGCTATCAGGAAATTTTAACTGATCCGTCATACGCAGAGCAGGTTATTGTTATGACTTATCCTGAAATAGGGAATTACGGGATAAATAAAGATGATTTTGAATCAGGAAAAGTTCACGCAAAAGGATTTATTGTTAAGAGCTGCTGCGAAAATGAGAGCCATTACAAAAGTACTCAAACCTTAGCTGATTATCTTAAACAGAATAACGTAATAGGCATAAACAAAATAGATACAAGAGCTCTTACCAAAATAATAAGAGAAACAGGCGATATGAACTGTGCGATCACAACAGGAGAGATTACTCCTGAGATAAAAGAGAACCTAAAAAATTACAAGATGAGCGAAAATATATCCATCGATGTATCAACATACAGAGTAGAAAAGATTAAGGGGTCAGGAGTTAATATTGCTCTTATAGATCTTGGTATAAAGAAAAGCATCGTCGAGTGCCTAAAAGCTCTGAACTGCAATATAACTGTTTTTCCTGCGGATACTGATGCAGAAACAATCTTATCAGAGGAGTTTGACGCTGTTATCCTGTCAAACGGTCCGGGTAACCCTAAAGATGCAGTAAAGACAATAGAAATGGCAAAAGATTTGTTAGGACTTCTTCCTCTGTACGGGATTTGCCTGGGGCATCAGATTCTTTCAATAGCCCTAGGAGCTTCTACTTATAAGCTTAAATATGGGCATAGGGGAGCGAATCACCCTGTTATAAACCTTGCCACAAATAAGGTGTTTATGACATCTCAAAACCACGGTTATGCGGTTCTTGAGGGAAGTTTGGAAGATAATATTGAAATAACATATCAAAACTTAAATGATTGGACAATAGAGGGTATAAAATGCGAAGAGTTTATGGTTGAAAGTGTGCAGTTTCACCCAGAAGCAGCTCCTGGACCTTATGATGCCAATGAGATTTTTGAAGAGTGGATTAATAAATTAGAGAAAGAGACTAAGTTATGCCAAAAAATTTAGATATAAGAAAAGTTTTAGTTATAGGTTCAGGACCTATCGTAATCGGTCAGGCGGCGGAGTTTGATTATGCTGGAGTGCAGGCATGCCGTGCCCTTAAGGAAGAGAATATAAGCGTCATCCTTGTAAACTCCAACCCTGCTACCATCATGACAGATGAAAATATCGCGGATAAGGTATACATTCAGCCGTTAACCGTAGAATCTCTCGAGTATATTATCCAAAAGGAAAGGCCTGATGGTTTAATTGCCAGCCTTGGCGGTCAAACAGGTTTGAATTTGGCGGTAGAATTGGACGAAAAAGGGATTCTTGAAAAATACAGCATTAAACTTCTCGGCACAAAAATCGAAGCTATCAAAAACGCCGAAGATAGAGAGTTGTTTAAGAATCTTATGACTCAGATAGGAGAACCTGTGCCTGAAAGCGATACTGTATCGAATTTCGAAGATGCACAGAAGTTCGCTCAAAAAATCGGATTTCCTATTATTGTAAGACCCGCTTATACTTTGGGCGGATCAGGCGGCGGTATCGCCAATAATTACTCTGAATATGAAGAAATCGTTCATACCGGTCTGTCATTAAGTCCTATTTCACAAGTGCTTGTAGAAAAAAGCATAGCCGGATACAAAGAAATTGAATATGAGGTTATGAGAGATTCTAATGATACCTGTATAACAATTTGTAATATGGAAAATATTGATCCGATAGGGATTCATACAGGAGACAGTTTTGTTGTTGCACCTTCTCAAACTTTAACTAACAAAGAATATCAGATGTTAAGAACATCAGCTATAAAAATAATCAGAGCCTTAAAAATTGAGGGCGGATGCAATGTGCAGTACGCTTTAGATACGGTTAGTAACCAGTATTATGTAATAGAAGTAAACCCTAGAGTAAGCAGATCTTCAGCCTTGGCGTCAAAGGCAACGGGTTATCCTATCGCAAAAGTTACTACAAAAATCGCAGTGGGGTATAATTTGCACGAAATACCAAACTCTATAACTCATAGAACCGTTGCTGCGTTTGAACCTGCACTTGATTATGTTGTTACTAAAATTCCGAAATGGCCTTTCGATAAGTTTGCACATGGTGATAGGATTTTGGGAACAAAAATGAAAGCGACAGGTGAGGTAATGGCTATAGGAAGAACTTTTGAAAGTTCATTCAAAAAAGCTGTTACATCTATAGAGTCTAAATATACGGGTGTGTTGAGAGGTAGGCACATTGAGTGCAGTGAGGATGAGCTCAAAGCACTTCTGCATGTTCAAGATGACAGAAGAATCTTTAGAGTCGCAGAAGCCCTAAACAGGGGAATAACTGTTGATGAAATAAATAAAATCACTAAAATTGATAAATGGTTTATTAACAAGATAAAAAACCTTGTTGATTTTGAAAACACCTTAAAAACTACTCCTTTAAGTCTAGAAAAGTATCTTGAGGCCAAGGAAAAAGGGTTTTTGGATGCTGAAATTGCAAGATTCACAAGAAAAGATTTAAAAGAAATCGAAGAAATGAGAAAGCAGAATAATGTTTCGGCTTCATTCAAGATTGTAGATACATGTGCTGCCGAATTCAAAGCTTATACGCCTTATTATTATTCAACTTATAACGAAATGGACGAGAGCACCTTAAACAGGGGCGAAAAATCTATTTTAATACTGGGATCGGGTCCTATAAGAATAGGTCAGGGTATAGAATTCGATTATTGTTCGGTCCACGCTGCTTGGGGTGTTAAAAATAATGGATATAAGTCAATTATAGTTAACTCAAATCCCGAAACATTAAGTACTGACTTTGATGTTGCTGATAAGTTGTATTTTGAACCGATGAATATAGAAAATATTATGAATATCGTCGAAAAGGAAAAGCCGGAAGGCGTGATGGTTCAGTTCGGCGGGCAAACTGCTATTAATCTGGCTTCCAAATTGCAAGAGAGAGGGGTAAAAATTCTCGGTACTTCATTAGAGTCGACAAATATTGCAGAAGACAGAAAATTGTTTGAACAGCTGCTCAGAAAATTGAATATACCTCAACCTAAAGGAAGTGCAATAAGAAATATTCCAGAGGCATTAGAAGTAGCTAAGGAATTAGGCTATCCGTTGTTGGTAAGACCTTCTTATGTAATAGGCGGAAGAGGAATGCAAGTAGTTTATGATAAAGAAGAGCTTTTAAGCTACATCGAAAGTGCTATTAAGTTCTCTGACGAGCATCCTATTTTGATTGATCAATATATTGAAGGTGAAGAAATAGAATTAGATGCGATTTCTGACGGAGAGCATGTTCTTATTCCCGGAATAACCGAACATATTGAAAGAGCCGGAGTCCACTCAGGCGATAGTATTGCAATCTATCCTACACACAAAATATCTGAAGAAATAATCTCGAACCTTATCGAATACACCGAAAAAATCGCAAAATCATTACAAATAAAAGGTTTGATGAATATACAATTTGTTCTTAAAAATAATGTAGCATACGTAATTGAAGTAAATCCACGAGCTTCAAGGACTGTGCCGATTATGAGCAAGGTTACTAATATTCCGATGGTTGAAATAGGTATAAATGCAATATTGGGCAAAAACTTAATTCAGCAAGGATGTGAAATAGGATTGGCAAGAAAAACTTCTCTTGTTTGTGCGAAAGTTCCTATCTTCTCATTTCAAAAACTGAACAGAATTGATCCTGCTCTCGCTCCAGAAATGAAGTCTACAGGTGAGGTTCTGGGGATAGATACTGTCTATGAAAAAGCTCTTTTGAAAGGCTTTATAGCTGCAGGTTACGAGTTCTCAAAAAGAAGAGGCAATGTACTTATTTCTATCAATGATCACTACAAAAAACAGTCGATTGATATCGCTCAAACCTTAGTAAAGCTGGGTTATAACTTGATTGCAACAACAGGTACCCACAAGTTCTTGAAACTTCATAACATCGAATCAAAAGAGATTGAAAAGTTCGATATTGAAAAAATTCAGAGGAACATGAAAAACAAGGAGTTATGCTTCATCATAAATACTCCGACAACGAATAATAATTCTGTTAGATACGGTTCTGAGG
>JAEZLC010000278.1 GCA_023435965.1 Cyanobacteria bacterium OH_CDB_58
GTGCAATATGGCTGATGGTAGTATGGATGCTCTTTTTATGGATGATTCAATTCATCTTCTTGGCATGGACAGGTTTGGAAGAAAACTTTAAGTATTAAAATTACAATCTTTTGTTTTTCCTGTGAAAATAAACCATAATTAAGTATACATATTTTTACTAAACAAGTTTGGATTGGAATGGAAAATATTAATCTCCCTCTCAGGCATGAAAGGCTTTATTGTCTTGAGTGGCTTAAGGTTTTTGCGATACTTATGGTGTTTATCTTTCATAATACACATTTTTTTGACTTTATAGATTGGAGTGTCAAAAATAGCAGCGAAAGCCCGGTGATGATGTTGATATTTTTGCTTATTCACTTCTGGAGTATGCCTTTGTTTTTCCTTTTGGCGGGAGCCGGAACTAAATTTGCTCTTGATTCCCGGTCGAAAAAAGAGTACTTGTTAGAGCGCTTAAAAAGATTGCTGGTCCCTTTTGTAATAGGGATGATTTTGCTTGCGCCTCCTCAGGGGTATGTAGAGCTCTTAAGTAAGACAAATTATGACGGTTCTTTCTGGGAGTATTACCCTCAATTTTATAAAGATTTATCATACAAATTCAGCTTAGATGCATTTGGAGATAATACTTATCATCTTTGGTTTTTGGGCTTTCTTTTGTTATTTTCTTTCATTGCGTTACCTTTTTTTAAGTGCTTTAACGCTAACTGTGCAAAAACATTTATAGCTAAAATTGCTGACTTGTGTGAAAAGAAGGGGTTTCTTTTTGTTTTCTGTTTGCCAATAATCTTCATTCATTTGATTTTAAGGGTCTCTTTCTCAGATTACGGAGACTGGGCGGATTTGTTTTATTGGTTTACGTATTTTTTATATGGGTATATTTTGTTCTCTAGCGAAAAGTTCAGGCATGCGATAAACATAAATTACAAGCTTGCCTTGGGAATAACTTTACTCTGCCTTACAGGCTTAGGATGCCTTGTTTTGTGCGGTCAAGGAGTTGCCAGTTTTGAACATCCCAGCTATTCTCTCAGTTCGGTAGTTTTTATGGTGCTTTATGGAATCCTGACCTGGTCATGGATTGTCTTTCTTTTGGGTGTGGGTTTTAATCTTCTGAATTTTAGCAATAAGTTTCTTAAATATTCAGGTGAAGCACTTTTGCCTTTTTATTTGTTACATCAAACTATTGTTCTTCTGATTGGTTATAAGGTTGTTCAATGGGAGATGACTATAATTTATAAATTTCTGATAATTTCCCTTTTATCCTTTTTCTTGACGGTTGGTATTTATGACTTGTTTGTTAGAAGGATAAAAATTGTAAGGGTACTATTCGGGATGAAGATTGCAAAAAGCAAGGGCTTGCAATAGAGCTGCTCCTCGTGAAGTTAATACACAATCCATTTTTCTTTGATGCTATCTAATTTTCCACTTAATTTAATATCATCGAGGATTTTATTTATGTTCTTTTTAAGGGAGGATGCATCTTTGCTTTTTTTGAAGGCTATTCCATAAGGTTCTTTGCTTAATCTTTCAGGCAAAATCTTATAATCATTATGTTCCATTGCGAGTCCTAATAGCAAGGAGTCATCCGTTGTTATTGCGTCATTTTCTCCTTTTTTAAAAGCATCAAAGGCATCAGCGTTATTTACATATCCTTGCATTATTGCATTTGGAACCAGGCCTCTTAAGTTGGTTTCTCCTGTGGTTCCTAGTATTACTATGACGTTTTTGTTGTTCAAATCATGGTAGGAATCTATTTCACTTGCTTTTTTTACGCAAATTGCTTGTCCTGCAATAAAATATGGGTTAGAAAATTCAACGATTTTTTTTCTTTGAGGGGTTATTGTCATTGCTGAAATAACCATATCTACCTCGCCGGAAGTTACTGCAGGGATTCTGTCTCTGGGAGCTACGTGTTTAAAAGTTAATTTTTTGTCGCTTCCCAGCATTCTTCTTGCGATTTCCCTTGCAATGTCAGGTTCTATGCCCTTGATTTTTCCGTCAGAGTCTTTGAATCCGAAGGGTTTTGAGTCGTAAGAAATACCTACAGTCAAATTATCTTTTTCAATTATGGATTGATAAAGATCGTGTTTGTTTTCTTTTACTTTGCATCCGGTTGATATCATTGTCATCAGTAAAAACAGCAGAAGTATTTTTTTAAACATCTTAATAACCCCTATTTTTTATAGGATAAATTATGCCCAAATAAATTTCATCGATACGTAGTGTTAGCTTAGGTGTTAATATGCTTAACGGCTATCACAACCGTTTTCCGAGTGATGATTGGGAATAGCTCTTCCAAATATTATCCTCAGTCCAGCGAATTTTTTGCCTAAAACCTGATATAAACCATCTGTTATTTTATTCATGTTGGAAGCTGTCGCGTTTAATTCTGAAAGTGTTGAGTCAAGCTTTTTTACGGTTTTATCTATATCTTTTGTTGCTTTGTGTATATCTTCAGTCGTTCCTTTTATGTTTTCTGTTGCATCTGCAACATTACTTGTTGTTCTTTTTAGGTTGGCTTCATCTACGGAGTTATTTAGTTTTAGAGATGTTTGGTTTAGGTTTTCAGCAGTTTTCGCAAGACTTTCAGACATTTTTTCTGTGTTTCTGATTGTTCGGTTTATGCTTTGCCTGTTTTCGGTCATAATTTGTGTTGAGGTTTCGAAGAAGTGTCTCATTGCATTGTTCGTGGCATCTGCACTTTCGAGTGCTTTTATTACGTTTTCAGAAACGATATCGCTTGTTCCGTATTGTCTCTGACCGTGCATAAATGACTCCAGACTATAATCTGTCTTGCCTTCAAGCAGGTCTCCTTTTTCCATTTGTTGTAATGCGGGCTTGTCAGGATAAATGAATTCAAGATAGCTTTGTCCTGTTGGAAAATTTTGCACAATTACAAAAGTGTTTTTCGGAAGTTTTTTGTATTCATTATTCAGTTTGACTTTGACTATACTTGCCTTATAGTCCTCGTCTGGACCTACGTGGGTTGTTTTCCCTATGACAAAACCTTTGTAATAGACAGGCATGTTTTTAGTCAGTGGGCCAAGATCTTTGAATCTTACCAAAACATAGTTGCCAAAGAGCATTTGATAAATAAAGTAAATGCCGGTGGCGATTATGCATATGAATAAAACTCTATAAATTAGGTTTTTATTTTTTGTGAAAATTTCGAGGAATTTATTCATCAATTATATTTTTATTCTCTATTATTTTAATATCTAAAGTTTTACTGCTATTTATAACTTAACCTTAAGTGCAAGTAAATTAGCTTTGTGGGCACCTAAAAAGGCTTATTTGAGACATTTTGGTGCATACCGAGATCAGCTTTTAATGCAGCGATTAATGAAAACTTGACAGTTAGTTAAGATAATTCTTAATATATTAGATAGTTGCTTTGAGTTATAAATCAGGTAAAAACTTAAGGTTAGAAAAAGAGAGAAGATGGAAAAAACTAATAAAGTACTCCTATTATCGAGCATTGTTCTTGTGGGATTTGTAATTACTGCTGTTTATCATTATATTTTCGGTTGTTATCTTGATAAGCCGTATCCCTTTAATACATTTTTGTGGCCTGCAGATTCGGCGTTCGGTGATTTTTTCGATACTTTGCCTCTAATCAAGGACTTAAATCCGTTTAAGGCTATAGAGCCATATCTTAATTATTTCCCTCTGGCTTATGTGGTATTGTTTCCTTTTGCTTTAATAAAAAATAAAATTGTGGCGTACCTACTTTTTATTTCTGTTTTTCTTGGTGTTTTCATTTGGATGAACATAAAAAATTTCAGCTCTGATAAGCTTAGCAAATTGCAAAATTTCCAGAATGTTTTTATTCTTACGGCTCTTTCTTACCCGTTCATAATGATTTTGGATAGAGGTAATTTTGATATATTTCTCTTTGTGGCTTTTGTTTTGTTCGTATATTCTTTTAAGAGCGAAAAATATCTTCTCAGTGCGGTTGCTCTTGCTGTTATAAACGCAATAAAGCCTTTTGCTCTTGTGTTTTTGCTTCTGTTCTTATTTAAGAAAAAATACAGATATGTTTTTATAAGTGTGCTTTTATCCGTTGCATTGGTGCTTGGCG
>JAEZLC010000165.1 GCA_023435965.1 Cyanobacteria bacterium OH_CDB_58
GGTATAATCCACGACAAATTAAAGTTTCTTGTCATCTCGGGGTTAATAAACAAATCAAATTCATCATCAAAAGGCATATTAAATGCATTTATATAAGTGTGGTAAAAGCAAAGTCCCACACAAACAAACAGAATAAAAAGAGAAAGTATAAATATAATCTTTTTAAATTTCTCTGTATTAATAATTTTTATACATTTATCCCAAATCATAAAAGTCTCTTTAAAACTATATTTGAATTACTCTGTACTTAGAACATGTTGTATAATAAGTGGTATGGTTAAATTTGACAAAAATAATATTTGGATGATTTTGACACTTATTATTCTTATAATTGGGATTGTACTTCGAACATGCGGTCTTTTGCAAGGGCATTCTTTTTATTTGGATGAAGGGGATCTGATTGTCAACTTTAGATTATTTTCGTATTTAGGCCTTTTTGGCCCAATATATTTTGATATACAAGCACCTCCGATGTTTTTGGTTATGGGGAAATTTTTGTACTCGACATTTGGATATAACGAAATTCTTTTAAGATCTGTTATATATTTTTCTGGTTGTTTATCACTAGTTCTCTTTTTTACGCTGTGCAAAAAAGTATTTAAGAGCAATTTCTCTGTATTTTATGCGATGCTGTTCCTTTCACTCAGCTACAATCTGATATATTATTCACAGGCTTTCAAGCAATATACAATAGAGATGATGTTTGCAATAATTGCAACTATTTTATTTTTAAACTTAGACATAGAAAAGTTAAAT
The DNA here is from genome assembly GCA_023435965.1 of Cyanobacteria bacterium OH_CDB_58. GTDB lineage: Bacteria > Cyanobacteriota > Vampirovibrionia > Gastranaerophilales > Gastranaerophilaceae > JAEZOG01. Next base: position 757 of record JAEZLC010000165.1, read on the forward strand.
AGGAAAGATTCACTACGTTTGGGAATCATATCTGCTGTTAGTTTTTGGTTCTCATATTCTTTGGCTTTTGTTCTATCAGGGTTTGCTTGTGTGTATTTAGCAAAAGCGATTTTTGAGAAAAGCATTTATAAAATTAAGAATTTTTTAACTTATCTTCTGCCTATAGGTATCGCTTTCTGGATATATTACATAACAAATTTGCAGTTTGTTGTTGGGAACAAAAATCTTTATACATTTTGGGATCGCTTTACGGGTTTTTTCCCCACTTCGCTGGCTCCAATCAATTACATATGGGGATCAAATAAATATGTTGTAATAAGCGTGTGCATACTTCTTATAATCGGTGTAGTGAGATTTTATCTTGAAGATAAATTTAAATTAGCCGTTATTGCTTCTCCAATCTTAATGACGCTTGTAGCTTCTGCTTTACACTTATATCCCTTTGGCACAAGGCTTATAATCTTTTTATTCCCATTTTTCTTTATACTAATTGCAAAACCTTTCGATCACATAAGTATTAAGAACAAAACCTATTCAATATTCGTCCTGATTTTATTTCTTATGAGTATGAAGTATTTTCAATATAAGGAATATGCTCATATAGCTTTTAACAAAAACTCTTACAAACAAAGTACTGCAAGAGAGTTTATAAATAACTTGAAGAAATCTGACATAAAAAATAATGAATATTTGTATGTAGGAGTTGATGCAAATGGATCGATAAATTCTTATGACGAAAAAAATGAAATAATCGACAAAGTGTTTATAAAAGAGAGAATTATTTACGAGCCAAAGTTTAGCTTAAAAACATCCCTAAATAGGATTCCTAAAGATGTAATTATTTATTTTTATCTTTCAGACTATATGTGGTGCAGTGATTACTCAAGCCAAATTATGCCTTGGATAGAAGAAAACTGCACAATTCTCAACAGGATTGATGAAGAAGCAGGGACTTTTATCAAGTGCAAGACTCATAAATAAGCCTAAGGACCCAAAACTTTAAGAATAATCCTATATTTTAAATTTTGATACAATCCGCTTGGCTCAAATATATAGTATCCTAACAAATCAATTACTTGTGATTTTGTTAAACTTCTGCCTTTTAATTTAAAATTCTTAAACCCTAGTTGTATCATTTTATCCATATCTTGATTGGAAAGCAGGGAAGTATTGTACACAGCCTCGACTTTTCTTTTTTCTAAATGGCAAAAATCTTCGCTTCTTTGCTTTATCCCTCTTTCGACTTCACTGTAAAAGTCGTAATGTTTTCTGTATAGAGGACAGTTTGGCAAGCAGTCCTGATTGACTATAAGATCAATTTTATCTTTATTTGTAAGTTTTTTTAGAAAATTGTAATCAAAGGAAAGTTCTGGACGAAGAGTAACTCTGTCGAATCTTTTGCATAAATCATTATAATACTGTGGGGTATCTTGAAAATTTTCTATTTCATAAATTGGTTTCAAAACAGAAGAAATGAGTTTTATTTTCGGGAATTTTTCTCTAATATAATCTGCAAGAAGGTCAGACGATACAATAGCATAATTTTGAAAAGAGCCTTCACTTGCAACTTCCAATAGCAAATTGGCGGTTTTATCTTCCAAATCTTCTTTTGTTATGTGATAGTTACTGAAAGTAAAACAACACGATGTCTGGTTTTCATTATGTCTATGAATTGTTGATTCAGCAGCTTTCTTTTCAACATCAGGCCAACCGGATGGTCGCCCGCCTCCCCAACTTGTTTTTACGCTGCCGTACACAGAATTTATTGTTGGCTTTATTCCCAGTTGTTTTAAGTCGTCTAAGAGGAGAAAAATAATATCATCATAATGAAAAAGAGAGGGTACTCTCCAAGTGACATTTTCCCTATTTTTTAAATATATTGGTAAAGGTGTATTTCTTTTAATCAACTGCATACTCTTTGTTTTATAAATTGAAAACATATCAAGATATTACCATAATTAAGAGCGGTTTTTATAATATTTTGACATTTTTTCTTCAAATATAGTAAAATCGTTTCAAATGATTAATAGGATAATCACTATTGATGGACAATGAACAATACCCAAGATATATAAGGATTTCTGTTGATATCGCCCGAAGAATTACACAAGGAGATTTTGCAGAAAATCAAAAAATAAAAGGGAGGTCGACACTCGCCGGTGAGTACGGGGTTTCCCCTGAAACAATTAGACGCTCTGCGGCATTATTGTCAGATATGGGAGTTGTTTCTGTAATTGATAAGTCCGGAATAATGGTTGTTTCTAAAAATAAGGCATATGATTTCGTAGATAAATTTTCTTCCAAACAGACAATAACAAGTTTGAAACTAAAGATTAAAGACCTAATGACTCAAAGAGATCAGATAAATACCGAAATCGTTGATAAATTTGATTTACTACTAGAACAGTTAAATAGTCAAGAATCTTTGAATAAAATAGCTCATTATTCTCACAAAATTTCAGATTCGAGTAAGGTTATCGGCTCTACTCTAGCAGGACTTCAATTCTGGCAAAACACTGGGGCAACTGTAATAGCAGTTAAACGCAAAGATGATCTTTTAATTTCTCCGGGACCTTATTTTGCACTTGCAGAAGACGACGTAATTTATTTTGTCGGAGTCTATGACGTTAAGTCAAAAGTGCATAAATTTATTGAAGAATAATCTATTAAAATACCGCGATATTACACTGTCAACGCACTTGTGACTTGACTGCTGTTCAAGTTGCCCAAGTGGCGACTTGAATACTAACAACTTATATTGTATAATAAGGTTGTTAGCTGTTTTGTTTCCCTTTAATCTTTGCTAACTTATAAAAGGAGGATTATATGTCTATGATTGTAGATAAAATTAGCACTCAGGATATTTCAACCATACACAAAAATAACAAATGGACTGATTGGAAATGGCAGCTTAAGAATACAGTTAGAGATATCGAAACATTTCAAAGAATAAGCGGCATAAAATTTAGTGATGCTTATCTAAAGAAGCTGCAAAAAACGTTGGATAAATTTCCAATGGCGATTACTCCATATTATCTTTCTTTGATTCAAGTTAATAATTATGAAAATGACCCTATTTTTAAACAAGCTTTTCCCGACATAAAAGAAATGAATATATCTAAGGCGGATATGGCTGATCCTTTGTCTGAAGATTCTGACAGTCCTGTCAACGGTATTACTCACAGATATCCCGACAGGGTTCTTTTTCACATAAGCAATAAATGTGCAATGTATTGCAGACATTGTACGAGAAAAAGAAAAGTAGGAGATGTAGATTACATACCTGTCAAAAAAGAAGTAGAAGCCGGTATAGAGTACATTAAAAACAACCCTGTTGTTAGAGATGTATTGCTATCAGGCGGTGATCCGTTTATGCTTTCTGATGAATATTTAGATTGGATTTTATCGGAGTTAAAAAAGATACCTCATGTCGAGATAATAAGAATTGGGACAAGAATCCCGGTAGTACTACCATTTAGAATCACGGACGGACTGATTGATGTTTTAAAAAAGCATAAACCATGGATTAATACCCACTTTAATCACCCCAGAGAAATAACAAGTGATTCTATAGAAGCTTTGAACAAACTCGCTGACGCAGGAATTCCATTGGGCAATCAATCAGTATTGCTGGCAGGAGTGAATGACTGCGTACATATAATGAAGAAATTGGTAAGAAAATTAGTTCAATACAGAGTCAGGCCATATTATTTGTACCAATGCGATTTAACGCTCGGATTATCTCATTTCAGAACCCCTATTAGTAAAGGAATTGAGATTATAGAAGGATTAAGAGGACACACAAGCGGCTTTTCTATTCCTACCTACGTAGTAGATGCTCCAGGTGGTGGAGGAAAAATACCGGTGATGCCTAATTATCTTATTTCTTGGTCACCAGAGAAAGTAATTTTAAGAAATTTTGAAGGAATAATTACAACATACCAAGAGCCAGAATCTTATGAAAATAATGCTTGCGACAAGAACTGTGAAAGTTGTAACTTACACCTTCAAATGGAATTCCCTGAAGAGAATGATTCCGTTGGAATAAAAAGATTGCTGTCAAATTGCAATTCGGATATTGCATTAATACCAAATGATATGGAAAGGATTGAGAGACGAACCGATGCCTGATTCGATTATTAAAATAGGAAATTCTACCATCCAGCACGGACACGAAAATGAAAGAATATACCTTATGAAGCTGGATTCTAGTGATTTAGGGTATATAATCCCCGTTTTGAATGACCTCGCTCTGAAACACAACTATTCAAAAATATTTGCTAAAGTTTCAAGAAATGATGCTGAAGTATTTTTGCAAGATGGATATATTGAAGAAGCAGTGATAGAAAGATTTTACAAAGGACAGGAC
>JAEZLC010000248.1 GCA_023435965.1 Cyanobacteria bacterium OH_CDB_58
ACGACTATAGAATGGCTAAAATGATAGTTGAAAAAATTGATATAAAACCAGCTGTTACAACGTTTAATGTTAACCATACAACACCAAGAGAAATGGCGTCTCTAATTTGCCAAACTTTAGTTACAAGTAACCTAAAAGGGAACTCAACAGGTGGAGCAGCAGGCGATTCTTCTTCTACATATGCAGCTCAAGGTTCATTATTGACTTCTGGCAGTGGTACTGATGTTATGCTCGGTGGTGGATTAATAGCTTGCAAAGTTGATGCCAGCGTTAAAACTGATAAAATGGTTTCAGTTCTGAGCAGCGGTATGTCAGTCGTGTACCAGTCAAGTCTGGGAGCAGTTAGCGTAATTGGCGGTTCTGATGAACAAATAAAAATGATAAGTGATTTCATCACAAAAAATGATAGAAAACAGCCTCAAGCTTATATCGAATTTTCTATTGTTGAGTTGAATGAAGATGGCTCTAAGACTTTTAATAACAACTGGTCTATCGCCAGCAATAGCTTCTCTGCTTCTTTCACTAACAGTGGATTAGCATCAAGCCCTTTACATCCTATATTCTGGAAAGGGAATAATTTGACTGTGTCAGATGGCACATCTTCTTCTACGTTAAATAAATATACGGGCACATTTACAGTTGCTCAAAACATCTCTTACTTGGTTAAAAACGGAAAAGGAAGAGTGTTGGCAAACCCTAAAGTTATGGTTACTAACGGTAAAAAATCTACAATAGATTTAACTTCTGACTATATAGAAAGTACAACAACACAAGTAATCCAAAATAATGGTATAACTGGTGCAATCCAAAAGACTTATAACATAGCAAAAGACAATGGTATGAAAATTGAAGTTCTTCCTTTTATAAGTCCTGATGGGTATGTATCATTAAACTTAAAACCAAATTATTCAACATTGAAAGAAAGTATTCCTGATGTGGGTGCTGACGGAAAAACTCCGATTGTCGCTGCTACATTATTGCAAAGAAGAAATTTAGATCTTTCTAATGTAAGGATAAAGGATGGCGAAACACTTGTTATAGGTGGTTTAATACAGGAGAATGAACAGCAAAAAGTTACTAAAATACCTGTGTTAGGTGATCTGCCATATATCGGAACATTCTTTAGAAATTCAGAGAAAACCTCAAGCAAATCAGAATTAGTTATAATGATTACTCCAAGAATTGTAATAGATACGGAGGACGTAACCCGTCTTTAGAAAATGGTAAATAATTTATCTGATAAATTTAAACAATGTATAGACTTTTCAGCTCTGAAGGAATTTAGGGCTGAAGATTTTGTCGAGCACGGTTTTATTCCGATAAATAAGAAGGATAATCAGTATTATTTTGTTGTGCTTAAAAATACAGATAAGACTAAAATCAAAACAAGTTCTGACTCGCCGATAGATTTAGTTAATAATAAGTTCGTTACTGTTGATGATAATACGTTCAAGGATTTAGCTATTTTTGTTCAGCATCAAAAAATTGCACAAGTTCAAAAAAAACACGATATTACAGGCATTTCTCAAGGCAATCAAGCCGCACCAGAGCAGAAACAATCAGCTGGGGCTCCAAAGAAAAGATTAGGAGAAATCCTCATAGAAATGGGAATGCTGACAGAAGAACAGCTGTTTGATGCCTTAGTAGAGACCAAAAAAAGTGGATTACCGATAGGAACTGCATTAATTAAAAAAGGTTTCGTTTCTATCAATGATTTAAAAACAGCATTATCAATGCAGCAAGGTTTTGAGTCCGTTAATGCAGAGCAATTGAAAATCGAAGCAAATGTTCTTAATATCTTGCCTGAGGATTTTATAAAACTAAATAAGGTTCTTCCATTAAGCTTTGATGGAAAAACACTTGTTGTTGGGATGGTAAATCCACATGAGAAACAGGTTATAAACGACATTGTTTATTTAACAGGTCTTAGACCTTTGGTAATGATTATCACTCACTATGAGTTTATGATGTGTCTTGAGACTTATTATAATGAGTCCAAGAAAGAAACTTCTCAAATCATAAAAACGATCGAGAGAGAATCTATAGAATACGGAGCGGAAGAATCTCTTTGGGAGCAAGCTGAAAGAGAGCTTCAGGAAAATTCCAGTACGGTTGTAAAATTCGTAAATAAAATTATTACTGATGCGATTGAGCTAAAGGCAAGTGACGTTCATATTGAGCCCAGACTGGATACTTTTTCCGTGCGATACAGAATTGACGGTATTTTGAAAGAAGTTTTGCAATTGCCTGCTAAAACGGAGTCTGCAATTCTTACCCGTCTTAAAGTTATTTCTAAAATGAACATAGCAGAGCATAGAAGACCTCAAGACGGTTCATTTACCATTAAATATAAAAGCCAGAACTACGACTTCAGGATTAACACCCTTCCTGTGGCAGGAAAAGAAAAAATGGTAATCAGGATATTGACTCCTGCCATATCATTGTCTTCGGCAAATAAGGAAATGGAGCTAATCGGAGCTACTCAAGAAGATTTGGATAGAATCGCAAGGATAAAATCAGTTCCTAACGGAATCATACTAGCAACAGGTCCTACAGGTAGCGGTAAAACAACAACACTATATGCATTAATCAACAGTATTAATGATGAAAAAATAAACATTACTACAATTGAAGATCCTGTTGAGATAAGAATTGAAGGTATCAACCAATCTCAGATAAATACAAAAGCAGGTATTACTTTTGCTTCCTGCTTAAGAGCAATATTGAGACAAGATCCTGATGTAATCCTAGTTGGTGAGATTAGAGACTATGAAACTCTGGAAGTAGCTATATCTGCTGCTTTAACAGGTCACTTGGTGTTGAGTACTCTTCACACAAACTCAGCTGCATCAACTATCACAAGGCTAATTGAAATGGGAGCTAAGGATTACCTGGTATCATCTACTGTAGCTGGGGTTGTTGCGCAAAGGCTAGTCAGAAAGCTTTGTGAACATTGCAAAGAAGAATATCTAGCAACAAAGGAAGAAGCCGAACTTGTTGTAATTAATCCTAGTGAAGTCGAAAAATTCATGAAATTCCCTATATATAG
>JAEZLC010000047.1 GCA_023435965.1 Cyanobacteria bacterium OH_CDB_58
CTTTGTTCGATGAGATTAACATATCAGGATGTTCTCAGATATTTGAGCTTATCGATGGTGAAATTAAAAACTATGTTATTACTCCTGTTGATTTTGGAATAGAAGAAGCGGATCCGATTTCTATCACAGGTGCAACCCCTCTGTATAACAGTAATTTGAGCAGAGACATTCTCAATAAAAAGGTAGCCGGCTCTAAATTGGATGTGATAGCAATGAATGTTGGTGCTATGATATATATATCAGGGTTGGCTGACTCCTTAAAAAAAGGAATAATAGAAGCTTATAAGTGTATAAACTCCTACAAGGCGGCCGACAAATTGGAAAGCTTGAGAGGGTAAGTTTTGTTGGATTCGTCATTTGTATTTGATGCGGCGAGAAGCTTATACGGAATGATTTCATATAATAACAAGCTAGGAAAAGCTATAATGCCATTGAGGTATAGCTTAGAACTTACTTATAGGTGTAATTTAAATTGTCCGTACTGCTACATCGGAGATGAAAGAAACAAACCTGAGATGAGCACTCAAGAGTGGTTTGACATAATTGATCAAATTCCGTTTTATGCTTTGGTTACTATTATTGGAGGTGAAGTTTTCCTTAGGGAAGACTTTATGGAAATTTTTGCCAGAGCTTCTAAAAAAACACTCGGAAAAGTTAACCTGATAACTAACGGTATTCTTCTTTCAGAAACTATAATTGATGATTTGATAAAAAATAATTTATTATTACTTTGCGTTTCATTAGATGGCTATGGTGAAAATCACGATATAAATAGAAATAGAGCAGGAATTTTCGATAAGATAATTTCTAATTTAGAGCTATTTAATTCAAAAAGAAAAAATAGAAAACCCTTGGTAGACATAAAAACAATAGTTCTAGAAAACAATTTGGACGATTTGGTTAAGTTATACAAGTTGTGCAAGGATATGGATTTTGATTTTTACTCAGTTTCGTTTAAAAGGAATTCTAATTTAAAACAAAATTCTATTTTAAGAGACACTTTCTCAGAAGAGTTTTATAATCAGGAATATCCAATAGAACCATATTTCGACATGGAGCACTTTAAAGAAGTTTATAAGGAAATTGAAAGTCTAGAAAAAACTTGCAAAACGAAAATAAGATGGGCTCCAAAGTTTAATCCTACAGGCGATATAAAAAGAATTGAGAAATTTTTCTCGCTCGGGAATACTCCGGTCTCAGAAATATATTCTCCTTGCTACTACCCGTTTTCGAACATGATAATAAATCCTCAAGGTGATGTTTATCCCTGTCTTTCATACAAAGTAGGCAATGTAAAAGGCAAAAAGCTCATAGATGCATATAACGAGACAAAATTTAGATGCTTCAGAAAAAATCTCAAAGCATCTAAAGTATTTAATTCTTGCCAAATGTGCTGTGAACTATGGCCTAAAATCCAATAAGCATAGATAGTTCTGAATACTTCATATTCAAAGATTCTGCGACTGCCTCGTTTGTTAGCTTGCCGGCATAGGTATTAAATCCTTTTGCAAGTTCTGGCAAAGTTTTTGTCGCTTCAACAGGTCCGAGATTAGCGATTTGAAGAAGATACCTTTGTGTTGCATTTGTAAGACCGATAGTGGATGTTCTTGCAACTGCTCCTGGAATGTTCGCTACGCTGTAGTGAATGACCCCATGCTTTTCAAATGTAGGGTTAGAATGGGTTGTTATTCTGTCTATTGTTTCTACAATGCCGCCTTGATCTATTGCTACGTCTACAATTACTGCACCTTTTTTCATTTTTTTAACGGTTGCTTCGTCTATCAAGTGAGGGGCTTTTTTACCAGGAATCAATACAGCACCGATGAGTGCATCAGCTTGTATAGCCTGATTTTGAAGATTGTAGTAGTTTGACATATAAGTTTTTATTTTTGAACCGAAAATGTTTTCGACATGTCTTAATCTGTTCAGATCTATGTCTAATATTCTTACGTCTGCACCTAGTCCTATAGCTATTTTTGCTGCACTTATTCCTACAACACCAGCACCGATAATCACAACTTTGCCAGGTGCTACACCTGCTATTCCTCCTAAAAGAACACCGGCTCCTCCATTATGTTTTTCAAGGATGTTTGCTGCTATTTGAACAGACATTTTTCCTGCAACTTCGCTCATCGGAACAAGCAGTGGAAGTTGACCGTCCGAAGTCTGTATGGTTTCATAGGCGATAGCTGTTACTTTTTTGTTAAGCAATACTTTTGTTAATTCCTCGTCAACCGCCAAGTGCAAATATGTGAACAATATTTGATTTTCTTTTAATAAAGGATACTCAGAAGGCTGAGGTTCTTTCACCTTTACGATAATGTCGGATTTTGCATAAACTTCTTCGATGGAGTTTACGATTTTAGCACCTTGTTCAATATATTCTCTATCTTCAAACCCGCTATTAGTACCCGCATCTTTTTGAATTAATACGGTATGAGAATTCCTGACTAAATCATGTACCCCCGACGGCGTTATCGCTACCCTATTTTCGTTTGTCTTGATTTCTTTAGGGATACCTATAATCATAATGTCTCCTTTCGGGTTTTTAGTCTTTATTATGTAGTGCTTCTTCGATTTCGTTAATGATAAGTTTTGCGGCAGCGACAGGATCATCAGCTGAAGTGATTGGTCTTCCGATTACCATGTAATCAACCCCTGCGTGAATTGCATCAGATGGAGACACAACTCTTATTTGATCGTTAACTACAGACCAAGTTGGCCTTATAGCCGGGCACATAATCATAAAATCTTCACCAAGTTCTTGCCTTATTCTTTTAGCTTCCGTTGCAGAGGCTACAACACCGCTAATGCCTGCTTCTTTTGCTATTCTTGTCATATGAGCAACGTATTCATCAATATTTACTTTTACATTAAGCTCTTCGGTTAAGGTTCTTTGACCGAAGCTTGAGAGCAGAGTTACCCCGAGGATTGTCGGAGGAGCTATTTCCATTTTCTTTGCTGTTTCTTTGCATAACTTGACGGTAGTTGATATCATTTTTGACCCGCCACTTGCGTTAATATTGAAAAAGTCTATTCCCTTTTTCATTAAGTTCACGCTGGCTTTTGCGACAGTGTTTGGAATGTCGTGAAACTTTCCGTCAAAGTAGACTTTTCCGCCATGTTTTTTGATTATATCAACCGCATCAAAACCGCAGGCAGTGTAAAGTTGTAATCCAACTTTAAAATAACCAACATAATCTTTTAAAAGGGAAGTAAATTTTTCTACTTCTTCGAGAGTATCAACGTCGAGTGCTAGTATAATTCTATCTTTTGCGTCTATTGGTTTATTTAGTGTCATATCAATCCTAGTTTTACTGCAAGGATAATATTATCACTATAGCCAAAAGTAATCAAGAAGTTAAAATTAGTTAAGAAATTCTTTTGTAAAAGCGTTTGTAATTTGCGTTGCTGTTTCGTAAGCTTCAGGGTAACCTTTTGCTTTTAGTTGATCGTATGTCATTTCAAAGAAATGGTTTGCTTTTTCTACCATTTCAGGATTTTTTAAGAAAAAGTCTATGTCACCAGCAACATTGTCCGTAGCCTTTACTTGAGAACGTCCCGGTAGGCCGATACTTGGCAAATCTGTTTTGGGAGCTGCTGCAATTTCTTCTTTTTGCAACAAAACTTCCTCTTGAGGCTTTGGTAATGTATTTTTATTTTCTATCTTTGCACTCGCAGGTATTTGCGGTGGAAAATTATTTATTTCTGACATTATTATATCTCCGTGTTTTATTTTTCATTTTTACCTTTAGCATAAAACCTCAGTCAGTTTTTTTTTTGCTAGTTGATTTGAATATATATTATCTATTATTTTCTTATGCATCCTGAAACCCAGTAATAGAAGTCATTTAAGAGATAATAATTTTTAAAAATTGAACTTAATAAAACTTAATATTGTATAGAATGAGTATATAAGATGTATAGATAATTAGTGTCTTTTGTACAATATCTCATGATAAATTGTAAAGATAATGTAAAAAGGTTTAAATGATTGATTTATGTTTTTATAATTAATATATGAATCAAGATGAAGCAGTAGAATATTTAAGAAATAAAAAAGCCCAAGATGAAAATTGGCAGAGCTTATGCAGAATGTGTGGTAAGTGCTGCCGTCTGGCAGTTCCTCAATTTTTTCATGATGAACTTGTTGAAAAATCAGAATTAGGAGATAAGGAAGCTCAAGCTTTTTTAAGTATTTTTGTACCTTATTCATCTTGGAAAGAAGCGAAGGAAAGAGTTCCTGACCACTTTGATAAAATTGTAAAAGAACTTAGCAGAAGTGAAGACTTTGATCTGGAAAAAGTTACTTTTTACCATTGCCAGCATATTACCGATGATAACTTGTGTTCAATCCACCAAACAAGACCAGAATGTTGCAGAAGAGCTCCCGGTCATGGATGGTCTTTATTTCCTCCGGGGTGTGGATTTGAAGGTTGGCAATTTGAACAGCGAGAGCATCATAAAAGGGTCGTTAGAAATTTAAAAGAATTATTGGAAGAGCTTGCTTTGTACAATGATGAAGATATTATTACCGCGGATAAGCAAACAGCAAAAGAGCTTCGAGAAAAAATCCTTAAGCAAATTGAACCTTGGAAAAAGTATGGAGCTGATTGTTGGTAAACACTTGAAAAATCTTTGGTTAAATATTAATTTTCATATATTTAAAGAATTGAATTTATTTATTTTTTGACGCAATATATTAGCATGAAGCGATTATTTTTAATGTTTTTAGCGTTTTTTTTATTCACTTTGAATGTTTCAGAAGCGAAATTACTAAAAAGTGATGAAATTGAGGAGCCTAAAAATTCCAATATTGAACAGTCGCAAGATCAAGAAGAGTTTTATCAGCTGGATGAAGAAGAACTCAGGCAGATGGGGTATGAAGTTACTCCCATTGTAAAAAATACGGAAGAAGAAGAGCCATCATTAGAGGAAGTAAATATAGTAGAACTTCAAACTGGGGATTTAGCTTCTTCAATACCGCCGGCTTCCGATAAGGTTTTTATTCTAGGAGTTGAAAAAACACATGAAAACACATATTTAAAGTCAGAGAATATGCTTTGGCATAACTCCAGAAACTTCTTTAATACGTACTTTCAGGACCCAAAAAATCAGTCACCGATGCCCATTGTTATGAACACGTCATACGTAAGCAATACTATCGGAGGTTCAGCAAGGGTGTACTACGGTCAAAGTCTTTTAGGTTCGCTGAATGATGTTTCAATAGGTTTTATTCGTGCTAATGAAACGACTTATAATAAAGGTGCCAGAATTGAGAACTTGGGTAAGTTTGTAAATTATTCTGTCGGAGTATATGACTCAACATTGAACAATAATCTGTCAGGAGGAATGGCTGTTTCAACAAACGAGGTTAAGGTGCCCCATGTGAAAGGTGCTTTTGTTTTTGGGGGCGGATACTATGCCAATGAAATGGATAACGACAATAAAAAAACGGGCGGGCTATTCGCAGAATACAGGTTAAATAGGCTGAAATTCAATGTCCAGGCAGCGAAGAGTAAGTATTCTAACTCGGAAAATCTCGAAACAAGTTTCTATTTTACTCCAGAATTGCAACTTACAGAGTCTTTGTCTATAAAAACCAGAATGGTAAAAAACATCTCACAAGCTACGAACCAAGAT
>JAEZLC010000083.1 GCA_023435965.1 Cyanobacteria bacterium OH_CDB_58
GTGTATGGGCTGTCAGGAAGGCAATGAGTAACATGGGAACTGCACAGGTAACCGAAATGATTATCAGTAGATTAATGCAGACTAAGACAAATCTAGATTTTGTAGGAAGCATTAATGTTGCTTTCGGTGAAAAATAGTTCTTGCTTATGTTGCATATTTGTGTTAAAATGTTTTTTGCGTCGAAAAGTTGTTTATAAAACATTACTTATAATAGAATGCCCTCGTATTTGGGCTTTACTTACAAAGGCTTTATTTGAAAGAAGGTGAATAGAGTGAGAGAAGGTATACATCCAAATTATCAGCAAACCGTAATAAAGTGTGCTTGTGGTGCCACATATGATACTGGTTCAACTAAAAAAGATTTACACGTTGAAATATGTTCAAATTGCCACCCTTTCTTTACAGGTAAGCAAAAGTTGGTAGATGTTGGTGGACGTGTTGATAAGTTCAAAAAGAGATTTGGTATCGTTGATAAGGAATAGTATCTTTAGAAAGCCAAATAAGTTTTAATTTAAACTTATAAAATAAAGGACCGACATTATCGGTCTTTTGTTTTATGAAAAAAGCTCTAAGGCAGTTCTAGAAAAGTCTTAATAGTGAACTCTTACCAACCAAAATTTGATGTTATTATTGTTCCACCCAAGATCCCATGGAACTCTATATCTATCGGTATTATGGCAGTTGACAAGGGAATAACCTTTTGAATCAGCTCCTGTTACTACTGAAATGTGAGTTATCTTTCCTTTTTTTTCGTAGGCAACAAAATCGCCGGGTAATAGTTTAAAGGATGCCTTAAAGACTTGATTATAGGTTCCTTTAGCTATTAAAGATGCCCGGGAGCTATTTATCATATAATCTTTAAAGGCTTGAGCATTTACCCATGCTTTGCTGCCGTCTTTTGTGTAATTCCATGTCCCGTTTTTCTTAAACTTGCCCCCTTCAAAAAGTATTTGTGATGCGAAATTTGCACAATCACCACCTAAAGGATTGTAGTCTCTGTATTTTTTGTTATAACTGAATCCATACTCTTCATCAGAAGCAGCACCGCAATAACGATCTGCATATTCAACAGCGTTTATTCTCCTTTGGTTCAAGTTTGAAAAATCTCTTGGGGCTGATGAAAGCACATATTCCTCAAATTCTTCTGTTTTTATGTTTTCAAGGTCTAAAGAATCGGCAAAGGGATCGGTATACCACTCTTTTGCAATTAACCAACTATTGCCGTCTTTAACTAATTTTAAGGAATGATATGTACCTATTCTAAAGACATTCTCTGTTTGAGGTTCATTTTTATAAGAGTAGCTGTATTCAGTAGAAGCTAAAAAGTTATAAGAAACTGCATCGCTGCTTTCCTTTACAGTTCGTATTTTAAATTTAGATTTTATATTAGTAAATACTATACCCTGTTTTTCAGCCCAATTATGAAGGTATTTCATTTTTTTCACTTGATGCTCATATGCCCAGATTCCAAGTTTGGTATTTTTGTCATACATCGCTTCAATAACTTCCAAATTGCCATCAAGAAAGCCATTGTTTCTGGTAGAGAGAATTTTTTCTATTATTTGATTATGACTTTCATCTATAGGTGTACTTGTCATTAAGGGTGAGGCATTATAAAAAGAAACACTTAGGATAAGTGTTGATAGTATGAAAGTTATCAATATTAAATGCGTTCTCTTTAAAGTTAATAGGAAAAACATTCTTCTACCCCTTACGTATTTGCTCATAGAATTATATGCCTGAAAACAACTGAAATATTACTTATTTTATAAGCTTAAAAGTAGATGTAATATATTTCTTGAAAAAACAAAAACGGCTAGTTTGTATGGGAACTAACCGACTAAATTTAAGGGAGGATGTCATTACATAATTGTAAACATACTCAAAATTAATTTTCTATATAAAGTTCTTTACAAGAGCAGGGGGAGCGATGAGCTCCAAACGATGTCATAATCACAAGTATATCATATCAGCTATATTGGTAAGTGAGTAAATAGTGATGTTTATTGCGATAAAGTATAATAGGTCGTATGTAGTAAATAGTTAAATGGGTTGTTGTAAAAGGTGTTTTAACGATTAGTTCAATTGTAGCTAAATTAAATAAAATAAATTAATTACGTAAAATAATAAACAATTAAATAAACAGTATTATAGATAAATTACAATGCTTATTTCCCTTAAGCGACAAAGTGATTTCACTATATTGCTACTCCCCCTTTGGTCAAGAAGATTGTTAAATTTATATAAAATACTTTCTACTTCTTACAGAAAGTATTTGATTTCTATTTACAATTTAATTTCTCTCTCTGGAATAAATAATATAATAAGATTATTAACTATAGGTTACGAAAAAGTTAAAACTTCATAATTTTTTTAAAAGTAATTTAATAGTTATTTGCTAGATATTATTCCCCTAAAAAATTCCCAAAAAAAGAAAATGGCCCTGCTTAATTCATTCAAGCAGAGCAGGAGTATCCAACTTTAAAAGTATGGAATTTATATTATTTGAGGATTAGCATGATTAACTACCAACTATAGTTGGTAATGACTTTGGATCGTCTAAACTGCCTTCGATGTCTTACGGTATAGTAATTCAGAAATAGGGTTTTTTTTGGGGGGGCTAAATTATAAAAAAATTGTTTTTGAAGATAAGATTAAAATTGCCCTTTAGTTTTTATTTCTATAAGCGCCATGGTTATGTCATCGGCAACTTGGCTATATTGATCAATACTTGCAAATTCTGCTGCCGACATAATTATTTGATCTAGAATTACATTAGGACTATTAAAATTGTTTTGTAAGG
>JAEZLC010000174.1 GCA_023435965.1 Cyanobacteria bacterium OH_CDB_58
CACCTGCTGCACCGGCTTCAGATTGCATTTCAGCAACGCTTACTGTTTTGCCCCATATGTTTTTCTTTCCTTGTGATGCCCATTCGTCAATCCATTCACCCATTGTAGATGAAGGAGTGATAGGGTAGATGGCTGATACTTCGCTTAACGCATACGCAACGTGTGCTGCAGCGTAGTTACCATCAACTGTGATAGTTTTTCCTGACATAATTGCTGGATCCTCCTTTATATTTTCCTAGCTAACTAAGTAAATTACCGTCTTGGCTATGGAAAGCATACAAAAACCTTACTTGAAAACCTTTGTTTCACAAGTAATTTCTCCGGTTTAGATTAAGAACATTTTTGCGTCTCTCTCGATTTTGTTTGCTACCATTATTCCACCTTTTTAATTGTACGATTGTACACTAAAAGTCTACTACAAACAAAGATTAAATAACACAATCTTTTTTCTAAAACAAAACAAAAATAGCCTTTTTCACAGATATCGTGAGAAAAAACACTATTTTAAATTAAGTAAATTTTTCAGAACTTTTATCGAAAATACATCCAAGAATTATTATCTTCTGATGGTAATTCTTTCTAATCTTCTTACAAATCTAGTAGGCAAGCCCTCTTTGTGCTTTGTAATTGAATCCACAAGTACCGTTTTTGCTCCCAGAAGCTTTCCTGCAAGAATATCCGTCAACGGCCTGTCTCCTATCACGACTGTTTCTTGAGGAGTTCTCCCTATGTTTTTAAGGAATTCTCTCATTACTTTAGGTGATGGCTTGTTTGCATGCCCGATAATCGAAAAATCAGAAATACTTTGAACTTTTTCTATATAATCTTTATTTTTGTTATTACTAATAACCGCCACTGTAAAATTACGCTTCAATTCATTAAGAAGATCAACAACAGTGGGAGGATAAACACCACTCTTAGAAGGCATTATGGTACTATCCAAATCAAACAGAACCACGCTTACACCCTGCTGCCAAAGCCCTTCAAAATCAATATCAAATAAAGAAACTACATTATAATCAGGTTTTAAAATCATCTTAAATTCTTAACTCCAACTGTCCTCGCCAATGCGTATTTATAATCCTTCGGCTCTTGTTTAAGCTCTATAAAGGATTCGTCATTTGTATTTGAAAGCGGCTTTGCCTCCCCGCTCTTAATATCATATATTCCAACAACTTTAGTAACATACTTCTCATCCGGCGATATTATTTCAATCTCATCGCCAAGATTAATTTTGTTCTTAGTTTTAATTTTAAACCTATTTTCTTGTTTTTCCAAGAAAACACATAAAAAATCAGCCCCGGCAAGTCCCTTGGAAATATCATAACTATAGCCTTCAGAGCCCTGCTTCTCAACAAAAAATCCTGTAGTATAACCTCTGTTCCCGATTTTTATGATTTCATTATAATTTTCTTCTTCTGAGACTTTGCCTGTATTCAAATACTCGTTTATAGCGTTTTTGTAAGCCTTTGCTACAGCAGAAACATAGTAAAGACTTTTTGTTCTTCCTTCAATCTTAAAAGAGTCCACCCCTGCATCCATTAATTTTGGCAAATAATTAATCAAAGCCAAGTCCTTAGGGCTCAATATATGAGTTCCTCTCTCGTTTTGATTAATCTCATAGTATTCTCCCGGGCGAGTTTCTTCTACTAGCTTGTAACTCCATCTGCAAGGCTGTGCACACCCCCCATGGTTAGCTTTTCTTTCTCCGCCTGTCATATAATCAGAAATCATGCACCTGCCCGAAAAGGAAACACACTGAGCACCATGAACAAAAACCTCTAACTCCATATCCGGAACTTTATTTTTTATCTCTGCGATTTCAGAAATAGAAAGCTCTCTTGCCAAAATAGCTCTTGTAGCACCAAGATCTTGCCAGAATTTAACTGTTTCGTAATTCAAAATATTTGTTTGAGTGCTCACATGCACATCAATATTTGGCAAATACCTTTTTACAACATTATAAATCCCAAAATCTGACAGAATGATTGCATCAGGGTTAGCGTCTTTTATTACATCAATATTTTTAATAAGATTCTCAATATCGCTGTTGAAGGCAAAGATATTCAAAGTCAAATAAGCTTTCGATCCCAATGAATGTGCAAGATCAATAGCTTGCTTGAGATTATCAGCAGTAATAAGCTCGCCTTTTCTCATAGCACGAAGGCTGAAATCAACCATACCGAGATACACGGCATCAGCCCCGTACCTAATAGCATATTCCATCTTTTCCATACTGCCCGCCGGCAACAACAACTCAGGTTTTTTCATAGTAATTTAATTTTACTATAAAAAAGCGATAGAAAATATAATCCTATCGCTTTTTGAAATATTTTATTGCTATGCTTTGGTTGCGGTGTAGAAGGCTGAATAATTACCCAGATAAGAGCTCAAATATTCTACTTCACATCCGAGAAGCTCAGCAAGGAACTTCTTGGCGTTATCTACGGATCCTTCTTTTTGTATTATTTTGACAAAATCATCTTTAGTCAGAGAATTTACCATTTCTGATTTCCAATAATTTGTTTTCTCAGAATATGACCATTTATAGTTCTCTGGAATCTGGCTGTTCAAATCATCTATACATTCTAAAGATTTATATAAGGAATCCGCTGATGCTTTTATATCGCCGTCTGAATTTTGAGGGACAAACAACCCGATAGCCAAGGCTCCTAAGCCACCAGAATTTGAATAATATTTTTCACCCAGTGCCAAGAACTTAATTACAGCTTGTTTTTGCGTATCGCTGGCATCAAGTATATTGCTTTTGTCTGATAACATATTTACAAAATTTTCATAATATGTCTTTTTGCCGTATTTTTCAGTATCGATATTGTCGAGTATCGTGAGCATTTTATCTATATTCTCAGGATAATTCAAATCAGGCGTGAGCAGCTTATTAAGCAGAGCCTTGTGATCGTCGCCAACATCACTTGTTTGTGCGATAAACCATGCATCACCTTTGTTCATTATCTTAGAAAGGTTTACAAAGTCACTTTCACTCATGTTGGCAATGATTTTTTGTATTTCATCAGAAGATTTGCCTTCAAGCATGGTCTCAATTTCTTTGAGTCTTTCGTGATAATATTTATGTTTGTCGCTACCATCAAAACCAACAGTATCCTTTAGTATTTTAGAAATATCTGTCGCAGAGGCCTTGCCTGAAGCAGTCTCGACCACTCCAGAACCAGAATCTTCTGATTTTGTTGTAACAAGTTTTCCTGAATCATTTATCTTTGTCTCGGTATAAGAACCATCTTTATTATATTCACGAATACAATAAGGCGAACCACTTTTCTTAAATATTTCACGAACCAAATTTCCTTCAGAATCTCTTATTTCAGTCGTTCTGCCTCCGTCTATAGTTTTTTGAGTATAACCAGACAAAGTACCATCATTTTTACAAGGAAGCGGTTCTGACCATTTTTGCAACTCTTTATAGTAAGTTTTTGTTTCATAGGTACCATCAGATTTTTTTACAACTTGAGTTCTACTAGCATCTGCGGATGCATCACTACTACTCCATTTTGTAATAGTACTTGTTGCAACATTTCCATTAGTATCATATGTTAAATATTCTGTTGTTCTACCATTTTTATCTTTAGTCGTGGATGACTCAAGATTTTTGTTTAATCCGTACTCAACGGTTGTAGTATTATCACCTACCTTCGTTGTTTTAGTGTAACCAACTATTGTTGGCACTCCGTTCTTAACCTCATATTGAGGAGAGAAGTCATCTTTTGCTGGTGGATCTGCCGGTGGATCTACTGGAGGATCTACTGGAGGATCTGCTGGAGGTGGAGTTTTTGTTTCTATTTCAACAGTCGGAAGTTTGACTTTTTCACCTGTATAAATTACCATACTGTCAACTTTTGAACCGCCAACGATTTTTCTTTCCTTAAGACCGTTCTTTTTGATGTATTCTTTATCATAAATCTGAGGGTTAGCTTCCATTACCGCATTAGCGTACGTCCAGTACTCTTCTGTACCGTATTTTATATCTTTGTTGTAATTATTTTGAATAATTCTCAACAGACAATCGTTCTGGTCTTTGCCGCTTTCTTTTTTACCCCAAGGAGTAACTATGACATAACTATTGCCGTCTTTATCGGCGTTCTTAGGCTTAACTTCTGTTGTAGAAGTAGCTGGAGGATTCTCTGCAGGAGGATTTGTCGCCGGGGGGTTGTTCGCCGGAGGATTCTCTGCAGGAGGATTTGTCACCGGAGGATTGGTCGTTGGGGGATTAGTTTCTGAAGTGTCAGCACTTCCTGCAGAGTTTGCCGCATTCGAAGCACTAGTTATCAATCCTTCAAAATCAAACTCTGTGATATTTGACGCCGTTCTGTACTGACCGCTGGAATTCATCTGATAAGGCAAAAATTCGGCATAATCAGAGTCCAAGAGATTAAAATTACTTATCTCTTCCTGACTGATGCCATTTTTTCCATCAGCATCGATGAAATTATACACATTTTCTAGGCCCAGCTTCTCAAAATCAGCAAATAAGCTTTTCACATTCGCATCGCTGCTATTGATATTGCCTTTCCATTTGGTTAAATCACCTATAAAAATGCTTAAATTTGAAATATCATAGTTAGAAAAATTGATATTCCCACTTTTACCGTATGCCTCCATTATTTTTTTGGCAGCATCAATTTGTTTTTGAGAAAGTTTACTCTTGTCAAATGGATTATTTTCTACACCTGCCATGATTTACTCCTTTTTCCTTTTCAGACTT
>JAEZLC010000207.1 GCA_023435965.1 Cyanobacteria bacterium OH_CDB_58
GTGTATGCAAGACCTTGCTTTTCTCTTAGTTCTAAAAACAATCTGGAACTTAAGCCGCTTGAGCCCAAAATTGTGTTTAAAAGCGTAATAGCAGGGTAGTCTTCACTGTGCAGTGACGGAAAAATCCAACCTTGAATTATTTGTGCCTGATTTGCATCTTCCTTTTCAATAGTTACTACTCTGTTGGCGTCAATCGTTGGTTTTGGAAGATCTTTTGTTTCTTCAGGACTATTTGTCAAGTTTGCAAGGTGTGACGATAATAATGTTTTTGTGTTTTCTAATTCTACATCGCCCACAACGCAAATATTCTTTTTGGATGAAGAAATTATGCTGTTATACGCTTCAATTATATCTTCTTTAGTTATGGAATCGATTGCTTCTAAAATTTTTGTGAAAGTATTTCCGTAGAAATGGTCTTTGTATAAGGTTTTATAGTAATTATCAAGGGCTTTTGTTCTTGGCGAATCTAATTCAGCTATTATTTCGCCTTTTAATTTTTCTACTTCTTTGTCAAATGTGTCAAAATGTGAGTTTTTGATAATATCTTCAAGAAGTTCAAGCCCGAGATTAAAGTCTTCGTTGAGGCAAAGAAGCTTAAATCTGATAAAGTCGTTTTTGATTTCGCTGTATAGTTCTATAGCGTTTTCTTCAAGCTCTTGTGCTAACTGTTCAGAAGTACGATTTTTTGTGCCCTGTAAGAAAAGCCTGTTTAAAAGAGTGTGAATTCCGGCTTTTTTTTCAGGGGTGTTCACTGTCATGTAAAAACTAAGAGCAATCCTTGGCGTATTAGGGTTTTGCTTTATTACGGTTGATATTTCATTATTTAAGTTAAATTTTTCCATCTTTTTTCCTTTTATCTGAAAGTTAATCTTGAGGCATAAGGATAGAAACAGTTGCTTTGTTTAAATCCAGATATTTTTTTGATGCTTCAAGAACATCTTCTATAGTAATACTCTCGAGTACTTCAAGATATTGATCCACCAGTTCCAGCCCGTCGCAGACTGTCATGTAATAACCGATAGTTTCTGCTATTTCAGACACTGTTTCAGAGCTGTCAGCAAACCTCGCCTTTAATTTCTTTATGGCTTTTTTAAACTCTTTTTCAGAAATAGGCTCATTGTAGATTCCTGCTATTTGCTCTTTTAGAAGGTTTATTGCTGTTTCTTTGTGTTCCGGTTTGTAATTTGCCTGAACAAAGAAGTTTCCGCCGTCTCTGAAATTGTAATAGTCACAAGAAACAATGTTGAATATTGGCTCTTGAGATTTTTCTATAAGGTTTTGATATAGCCTTGAACTTTGGCCTTCTCCAAGCACAATTCCAATTATGTCAAGGATTATGCTGTCTTTTAATTCTGTTGCTTTTGGTCCAAGGTAGCCAAACATTACAAAAGCAGTGTTTGTATTTGCTTTGTTTTCAAGATATTTAGTTGTTTGGGTAGGTTCATCAATTTCGTATTTTTCGATTTGAGAATTTTCTCTTCCTTTGAAATCAAAGGCATTTGCTACTTTATCAGCAACTTTGTCAAAGTCAAAATCACCTACTATTATTGTTGTCATTTTATTTGGCGTGTAGTGTTTTGTGTAGTATTCGAGTATTGTTTCTCTCGGGATTGATGCTATTATTTCTGCTTCACCGATTACATCCCTTTTGTAAGGATGAGATGTATACATGTTATGGTTTAGTTCGTTGTAGGTTTTTGTCCAAGGTTGATCCTCACGCATTCTAATTTCTTCAATTACAACGTGACGCTCTCTTTTTACAGAAATATTTGTGTCTTTCAAGTCAAACGGTTCACCGATTTCTTGAGGAGGAATTACAGGACCTAACATCATATCGGCGTGTAATTCTAATGCCAAATCGAAATATTTATCATCCGGGCCTTTTGGCAACGTTACATAATAGAAAGTATAGTCTTTCCAGGTCGCAGCGTTTACAATGGCACCTTTTGCTTCTAATGTTTTATCGAATTCTCCGGCAGGATGTTTCTCTGTGCCTTTGAACATTAAGTGTTCAAGGAAGTGTGAAATACCTGTGTTTTTATCATTTTCATTTATAGAGCCTGTTTTTACCCATGTGCTGACATTGACTAATCCGCCTTCTTTGTATGCCAGTACGATTTTATGACCACACTCTCTTTCAAATATTACAACCGGTTTTTGTAAAAACGGGTAATGAGTGGTTCTTTTTTGCATTTTATCCATTGATTAAACGACCTCAAATAATACTATCCTATTGTAACAAATAATTGTAAAATACGCTAATACTTATATCGCGTGATTTGTATAAGGTTTTTTATGCTCAATCGTATTTATAAAGTCATTTTTTTAAATTTAAATTTAAAATACTTTTCAAAACCGCAAATAATGGCTTCAGAAATGTCCTTAATATCAAGCCCCGGTTTTATTTCTTCAATAGTTGTTATCGAATTTTTATCTATATTTTCATTGAAAATTTTCTTTATCATCTCAGCATCGTAGTCTATAAGTATAGATCCGTGTTGCATTATGTAGTTGTGTTTTCTTAATTGAGCCGATCCTATAAGTTTTTTTTCATTGTAGCTTAAATCAGCACCTGTACTTATTGACATACAGTAGTCGTGTTTTGTGTTTGCTTTTTTGTTTTCAGGAAAATTTAGTTCAATGTCTAATTGTTTAAATCCTTCGCTCAATGCCCCTGAAATCTTTTTATAGGATTGAATTACGCTATTGTGGCAGTCAAGAAAAGATTCCGGGCAAATAAATGCATAAGTTAGTTCTCTGTCGTGTAATAGTGCTCTGCCACCGGTTAATCGTCTTACTATATCTATCTCATTAAGTTCGCAATATTCTTTGTTAATTGTAGATTCATTTTGATTTCGTCCAAGGGAGACACATTTTGGATTCCACCCGTAGAGTCTGAGTATGGGTTCTGCTAATTTGTTTTCAATCGCAAAATCAAGCAAACGTTCGTCTTCTGCCATATTTATTTTGCCGTTATTCACTTTATAGTCGAATAGTATTGCCATAGTAGTCAATTTATAACACAGATGAATTACTTTATAAATAAAAGAAATATAACTGGAGGATAAAATGGATAAGCCTTTGTTGAGAGGTTCAAAGACCGAAAAAAATTTAATGAGAGCTTTTACCGGGGAGTCTCAAGCTCGAAATAGATATACAATGTTTTCATCGATTGCCAAAAAAGAAGGATATGAACAAATATCTTCTCTTTTTCTTATGACTGCTGATAATGAAAAAGAGCACGCAAAAATATTTTATAAGTTCATAAAGAACAGCCCGATAGAATTTTCTGTACAAATGCCTCATTGTCTGGGTAGCACTTATGATAATCTTATATGCTCTGCTCACGGTGAATACGATGAGTGGCACGATATTTACCCGACTTTTGCATCTGAGGCAGAAGATGAAGGTTTTTATGAAATAGCAGCTGCTTTTAGAAATGTCTCTCTTGTAGAAAAACATCATGACGCAAGGTTTAAAAAATTAGCTCAAAATATTCAAGAGCATTTGGTTTTTACCAAGGCAATCGAAATAGTGTGGCACTGTAGAAACTGTGGCTATACACCTACATCTGCAAATGCACCAGAAGTTTGTCCTGTGTGTCATCATCCTCGTGCATATTTCGAGGTGTTGTGCGATAACTTTTAATTAAACTTCAAATAAAGCGAATAAACGTTCTTCAATATCTGATTCTTCTATTTCTTCTGTTAGTTTATTCAAATTGGCGGCCATCTGGAAATTTTTGGCCGCTTCCATTTTTTCACCCAACATCTGTTGTGCTCTCGCTAGATTAAAATAAGCAAGAGTATAATTTGGGTTTAATTCTATTGCTTGCTCAAATAAGGAAACAGATTCTTCGATATTTCCGATACCGTCGAGATAAATTACCCCAAGGTTGTTGTAAGCGATTTCGTATTCTGGATTTAAAGAAATTGATTTGTTGTAAGCTAATATAGCCTCTTCAAGGAAATCTCTTTCCCATAGAGCCATCGCACATTTGCTGTAAGCTCTGGCGTTTTCAGGATTTATAGTTATTGCATCGCAGTATGATTTTATCGCAAGCTCCATATCGTCTTGATCAAAATATATATCGCCAATACTAAGATGTGCTTCATCACACTTAGGATCAAGAACCAATGATGTTTGATATAGTGCTATTGCAGCTTCAGGATTGTTTTTTACATTATAATGAACTGTTCCTAGTGCCTGACAGACAACGGCCGTCCATTCGTTATCAGGATTTAAATTGATTGCTATTTGATAGTGTTCTATCGCTTCTTCATATTGCTCAGCTTGAACTAAGGAGTAAGCCAAGGAGTTGTGATAGAAAGGATTAGTGCCATCGATTTCGGTAGCAAGCTTGAAAGCGTTAACAGAATTTAAAACATCTTCTTTTCTTAGATATAAATGTCCTAATTCATAATAAATCCTGTCATTTCTGCCTTCAATTTCTAAAATCCTGCTGTAGCAATCTATCGCTTCATCGATTTTGTCCTCAAAGTAAGTCTGAATTATAGTCGCAATTTTTATTAATATGTCTCTGTTGTAAGGATTTGCTTCAAGTGCTTTTCTATAACAATCTATAGCAATTTCGGGAGCATCATTTTGTATGCTTATGTCACCTATTTTTTTATAGAAAAGTTCTTCTTGACCTGTTTTATCAGCAGCAATGTCGTACGTTTTTATTGCTAAAGAATGTTGTTTGGTTTTCTCAAGAATTTCGCCGACTAAACTGTATAAGCAGGTACTAAGTGATTTCGATAAGCTTTTGTGTAGCATTCTTAAGGACGCATAATCAAAGCACATGGTTAAACTGCCGGAGCATAAATAGTACATGGTTTTTGCAAATTCTTTAAAGCTTGGTTTATTCTTGTGCATTTTTGTCATGAGCATAATCGCAAGAACCAGTCTTGGTCTTGCTGCCATTAAAGGATTAATTTTTATTGCTTCTTTAAATTCTTTCTCAGCTTCTTCATATTCTTGAGCCAGGTTTAAAAAATACCCGGTATAAAGCCTTGCATTGGGATTTTTTGGAGATATGCTGACTGCTGATCTGCATTGTTCAATAGCTGCAGTGAGCGTTATTTGCCCATTTTCCCACAATAAGCTTGCCAGACGGTAATAAGTTTCTGCAACATTAGGATTTAGCTTAATAGTATCTATGTAATAATCGATGGCTTCGTTCAAGTCATTCTTATTTAATCTTATTAAATAATTTTCGTGAGCTTTTCTTGCCAGTTCTAATACAGTTTCAACGTTTTTAGGCTCGTGTTGAATGCTAATTTCTGTATTGCTAATGTCTTGTTGCATGCTTTCCTCGTGAACAGTCTATTTCTCCCTTTAAACATTCGGCAGAATCAGTCTCTTTGTTCAAATTATTTTTAAAATATCAACTATATAAATTAGATATTTAGTTTAACATTTCTTAATATTTTCGTCAAAACAATCAATTAATCTGAGAAAACATACTTTATTAAAGTAGGTTAAAATAGATTTTGGGGTAGTTATATGTTCGGATATTCAAGTTACGACTCATATTTTGGGGTTAATAATGCAGGTCCTTATAATTATGGACCGGCGATGTTTCCATCACAGATGGTTAGACCTACAGGAGTGGGAACTATTCCTGGGATAAATGCTCCGAAGAAAAACAATCATACACCTGTCAAAGTAGTAGGTGGTATGGCTGCCGGTATCGCAACTATATTAATGTTATTAAAAGGCAAAGGCAAAATATCAAAATTAATCGGAAAACTTTTCAATAAAAAGGCCACATCAGAAGGAGCAGAAGCAGCTGTAAAAACAGGTTTGTTGACCAAGATTAAAGGCTTGTTTACCAAAAAAGCGGCTACAGAAACAACTGAAGCCGCAGGAAAAACTAAACTTTTAGATAAAATTAAGGGTTTATTTACTAAAAAAACAGCTCCGATAGAAAAAGTAAATGAAGAAGTCGTTGAGTCAACTGCAAAAGTAATGGAAGAAGGAAAAGAAGAAGCTCAAAAGAAATTCCTTGAAACCATAAAAGAAATACAATCTAAAGTAAATAATACCC
>JAEZLC010000218.1 GCA_023435965.1 Cyanobacteria bacterium OH_CDB_58
ACTATCTTGCGAGCATCTTTATCATATATTAAAAGATAAGCAATAACTTCCTGAGACAATAAGTATTTAAGCTTAGTCGGCACCGAAGTAAAATTAGAGGAATCAAGATTTGGAGCTATATAAGTCAAAACCGTAGCGGTAACAGCAAGACTGACCTTTTCTCTTTGTCTGTCCATACCTTCTTTAAACTTATCGGTAGCTTTGCCGATATACCAGCCCATGCATAAAACTATCAGTACAATCACCAAACTGGTTAGGAACGCAAATTCGAAGCTTAAACGTCTCTCTTTGAGAAATCTTAGCGTAACGATTTCTTTTAATTCTCTTTTAGCATTTCTAAAAAAACTATTATTTTTTAAACTTAGCATAATCCAAAATTCTACCGATTAAAAAACCTAACAATCCTAACAAACAAGACCAAGGGACCACTCTCATAAGGGTATATTTAATGGTCAGACAATCGAACGAAAACGCATTTATAAAAACAACCGAGCACAATACAACAAGAGAAGAACTCATCAAAAAAAGTGCTATTGATTTTGAATACATAAATACATTCCTATGTTATTTATTTTGATTTTCCATTTGCTTTTTAAAACAAAACTGGACTAAAGATATTCTATCAATATTTTTTAGCAATTTAAATCGTCCTGACACAGTATATCCGTTGTGGTTGTCCGCCTCTATTCTTATCGGTTGGAACAGACAATCGATCTGCATACTTCTGTCAATTTCTACATTGACCTGATAGTCTTTTGAAAGGCTCAGTTCCTCAAATGCACTTATTTTCATACCGCCTGCACTTATATCAAGAATAGACGCTCTAATATTCTTATCAGAGTCCTTTTCTTTAAGGAATATATTTTTTGTAAAATCGACCCTCGAATATTCTCTTCTTTGCAAGAACTTATGAGAAATAGGATATAAAAGTTTTACTCTGTTTTGATTCACTTCAGATATGTGAGTTTCAAAATACAACAACCCTTGAGGAGTTATTGAGAACAGTTCCACTGTTTCATTAGGATTATACGTTTCAGTCGTTTTAAGCTCTATTTCAAAAGCCCCATCAAGAACATCTACCACTGAACATCTGGTCGCTCCTTGAACGTCTTTTGGAATAATCTTGAATTCTTTATTTTTTACAATGTAATTTCTCATACTAACCTACCTATACCGCAGCCCTTGTGTTAACCTGAACCACGCCTACCGATTTTGCTTTTGTGTTGTTACTGATTTCATTATACGACATAACTGAAATTTGTGGATATGTTCTTTCAATTAGTCTTCTAAAAGGAAGCCTTATTGGTGAAGAGCACAATATTACCGGCTGATTACCAAAGTTTGTTATGGCTTTTTCTAGTTCATAATTCAAGTTATCAAGCAACCTTTTCGTAAAATCAGGCTCTAGCATCAAACTTTGACCATCAGGACTCACTCCCTGAGCTATTGTATTTTCAACCTCAGGGGCGAGAGTAACAACCAAAAGTTCTCCCGTATCTGAAAGGTTTTGTTTACAGATGCTCCTTGCAAGAGCTTGCCTAACTTGTTCCGTAAGAAAATCAGGATTTCTGCTTATCTTAGACTGCAAACTTACAACCTCCAAAATAGTTTTCAAATCCCTCACAGACAATCTCTCTTTTAAAAGGTTTTGAACTATTTGCTGAACTTCAGCAGCTGTAATGTCTTTCATCAGGTCGTTAACATACTCTTCTGAAACCTCTTTTTTAAGATTATCAATAAGCTGTTGAACATCGGCTCTTGAGAGTATTTCAGAAGCATTTTTCTTTATTATTTCCGTAATATGGGTAGAAATGACAGCAGAAGGACTAACCACTGTATATCCCTGCATTTCAACAAACTCTTTATCTTTTTCTTCTACCCAAATGGCAGGAAGTCCAAATGCCGGTTCAATTGCATTGATACCTTGAATATTTGGATTATCTTCAACACCCATAGAATTCATTGCCAAAAATCTGTCTACATATATTTCACCAGACTCTATAGGAACGCCTTTTAGCTTCACCTGATAACTGTTAGGCGGCAATTGCAAGTTATCTCTGACTCTGATAGAAGGCAATACTATACCTAGATCCAAAGCGGTTTGTCTTCGTATCTGAGCAATTCTCTCCAGCAAATCCCCACCTTGCTCCGCATCCAACAAGGTTAC
This sequence comes from Cyanobacteria bacterium OH_CDB_58, assembly GCA_023435965.1. Lineage (GTDB taxonomy): Bacteria > Cyanobacteriota > Vampirovibrionia > Gastranaerophilales > Gastranaerophilaceae > JAEZOG01. The sequence continues at coordinate 2,168 of JAEZLC010000218.1, forward strand.
AAGTCTATATCCTATTTCAATCTCAATAGCTTCTATTGCAAGCAGTTCAAGTACGCTCTCTCTTGTCGCTTTCTTTCTCTTTTTAGCAACTTTATCCATTTTCTCGGCCTTAGCTGCATCTTCTTTTTGCTTAATTTCAAGATCTGCAGCCTGTTTCTTTTCTTTCTGCTTAGCAAAGGCTGCATAACCAGCAAGGGCGGCAACAATCATAAACGGTACCATCGGCATCCCCGGCACCAATGCCAAAAGGAATAGCAATCCACTCACAACCATTAACACAGTGGGATTTGAAAACATTTCTTTTTGAATATCATCCCCTAAAGAAGTATCCTGTCCTGCTGCCCTTGAAATAATCAAACCTGTTGCGAAAGATATTAAAAGTGCAGGGATTTGAGATACCAACCCATCCCCGACCGTCAAAATTGTATAGGTACTAAGAGCAGTCAATGCATCCATTTTTAACTGCCAAATACCGATAACAAGACCTGCTACGATATTGACTACGGTGATTAATATACCGGCAGTAGCATCACCTTTAACGAACTTTGAAGCACCGTCCATTGTTCCGTAAAAATCAGCTTCTCTCTCTAACTTTCTTCTCTTTGCTTTTGCCTGCTCTTCATTAATTAAACCCGAGTTAAGGTCAGCATCAATACTCAACTGTTTTCCAGGCATACTGTCCAATGTAAACCTTGCGGATACTTCAGCAACCCTTCCAGCACCGCCTGTAATTACCATAAAGTTGATGATTACAAGGATAACGAAAATGATGAAACCTACTACATAATTCCCGCCGACAACAAATTCTCCAAACGAATGGATAACGTCTCCGGCTTCTCCATAAAGCAAAATCAGTCTGGTTGAACTTACGTTTAACCCCAACCTGAAAATTGTAGAGATAAGCAAAATAACGGGAAAAGTCGAATAATCGAGCGGCTCTTTTGTAAACAAACAAACCAACATTATTATTACAGAAAGAGAAACATTGATAGTTAAAAGAAAATCCAAAAGAGGTGCCGGAAGCGGAAGTACCATCATGCAAACAATGATAACGAGCCCTATCGCTAGAACTACATCATTGTTTTTTAACAGATTTGATAAACTTCCAAAATTCATCAATAAACCCCAGTCTTATTCTTATTATATACGTAAGCGAGCAC
>JAEZLC010000223.1 GCA_023435965.1 Cyanobacteria bacterium OH_CDB_58
AAAAATACTTTGGAAAACCTTGCCAAAGACAAAAATATTGACCTACAACTAGAGTTGGAAAAGGATTTAGATCTTGTTTATATCGATTCTCAAAGGATGGAGCAAGTTTTAGCCAACTTGATTTCGAATGCTGTCAAGTTCACTCCTGATAACGGCAAAATTTGTGTATCAACTTCAAAAATGACGAAAGAAGAGCTCTTGAAGGTCGAATTTTTTGAAGAGTTCCCTAAATACCTGAGCAAAGAATACGTAAAAGTTGAGGTTTCAGATAGTGGAATAGGAATTGCTCAAGAAGATGTTAAGAAAATCTTTGATAAATTCGAGCAAATTGAGAATTCATTAAGCAGAAAAATAGGCGGAACCGGTCTAGGCTTGCCTATTGCAAAACAACTGGTTGAAACTCATCGAGGCTTAATTTGGGTAGAGAGCGAAGTAAATATCGGCTCCAGATTTAATATAGCTATCCCTGTTTTAACTGAAGAAGAAACGTTTGTTGTTCAGTTGGGGCAAGATATTTCCAAGGCAAAACAAAATCATTCAACGGTGGGTCTTGTCGGCTTAAAAGAGAAAACGACTAATTCGTGTTCTTTTATTGACAGGGTTCTTTCTGAGGGTTTAATAAGAAAAACGGCGACTTCCAGAGATTTTTCATATGTAGATGATGATCAGAGATATTACTTTTTCTATTCATCAGATATGGATTCTTTCGCCTTGGATTTTGTAAAGAAAAAACTGGAAGGTTATATCAAGATTTGTGGAAAAGAATTTAATGATTGTGCTATATTGTATTCAACGGCTCTTTATCCGAACGATGCGTTGAGTGCAGAAGAACTTATAAAAAAAGCAAAAGTGTCCTTTAAAGAGGTAGGTTATGAAGAAGATTTTAATTGTAGACGATGAACAGGATATTGTAGAAACCCTTCAGTTTATGCTTGAAGCAGAAGGCTATGACTGTTCGGTTGCATTTGATGGGGAGTCAGGGTTAAGTTTGGCAAAAGAACTTAAACCGGATTTGATTATTCTTGATGTTATGATGCCAAAAATAAACGGCTATAAAATAAGCCGACTGCTCAAGTATGATAATAAATATAAAGACATTCCGATAATTATGATTACGGCACGCTCTCAAGACGAGGACAAGATGATTGGGGAAGAGACTGGGGTAAATGAGTACATTACAAAACCCTTTGAGATAGATTTTGTTGTTAGCCGCGTTAAGAGTTATTTAGGAAGCTAAAATGGAATTCGTTACTAATAAAACTCTTGAAAAATTAAAGTATGACTTGGTTAGAGATGGCCTTATAGGATATGATGATATCGAAAAGGCACAGGAAATCGCTAACGCTCAAAATGTTAATATTGGGCAGGTTTTAATCAGTTCTCATCTGATTTCAGAGGAAAAACTGTTAAAATTCTTAGAGGGTAAACTTCACATCCCTTACGTTGACTTGAAGGATTATTCTCTTGATACAAGGTGCTTGGAATATATTTCTTTTAATGATGCTCAAAAATATAAAATTATTCCTCTTTTTAAGATTGAGAATGTGTTGACTGTTGCCATGGCCGATCCGCTGGATTTGTTTGCCATAGATAAGATTGTTGAGAAGTCAGGCTGTGATATTGAGCCTGTTATTTCTGCTGAACATCTTGTACTGCAAAAGATTGAAGAGTATTATAAAAGTGAAAACAGTGTAGGGCAGATATTTATAGATGACAATCATAACAAATATGATTGGCGAGAAGAGCTGCATGTAGATTCCTTATCTGATGAACATATACAGCTTCTAATTCGTGCTATTTTAAAACAGGCTATTTCTGAAAATATTCACGAATTATTTTTTGAACATGTTCCAAATGGACTCAGCGTAAACTTTAGAAGTAATTCACAGGTTACTCCTACGGGTCAAATTCCCAGCTTGCTCGTGGCTCCTTTTATATCAAAGTTAAAAGCTTTATCGGCCCTTGACCCTAATGTTTCTGAGCTTCCTCAGTTGGGTAAATTGATTTTTAAAGTTGACGAAATGACATTGATTGCAAGTATTTCCGCTTTTCCAACAATCCATGGTGAAAGAATTTCTCTTAAAATATATAAACCTCCAAAAAAACTCAGAGAAATTGGCTTTGATGAAAATCAAATAAGCACCATACAAAAGTCTTTAGAAAAACCTGGAATAGTCCTTGTTTGCGGCTCGTCATTGAGCGGAAAAACCCATGTTATTTATTCGGTCTTATCAGAATTTTCTTCTGTTCACAAGAATATAATGACGATCGAGTCTATTTCTAAATATAATTTAGAAAATATTCATCAAACTGAACTTAATGAAAATATAGGCTTTAACATAGATAAGGCTATGAGATTTATTGAGTTCCAATCTCCGGATATTGTATATTTTGAAGGGATTACGACCAAAGAAGGCCTAGATTATTTCAGCTCTCTTGTGTTTAAAAACAGGACTTTGATTACGGAATTTTTAACAGACAACATGGCCGATTTGAATAAAAAACTTTCGTATGATGATTTTGCCATGTTTAAGCCGCTTTTGAGCTGTTTGATTTTTATTCATGGCAAGGATAGCATAGAAGTCTTTGATAGCAACGACCTTAAGAAATATATTTCATAGTTTGTTTAGAAAAAATTCATTTTTGATTTATTTCTGACACTCTACATACAAGCTTATGCCTTCATATTTATCAAAATGAGGGTTTCTCAATTCAGGGTCGCTGGATTTAAGATAAGAGCTTTTTCTTATATTTTTAAATCCTGCCTTTTCAAGCATTTTTTTAACTTTATCATAGTATAAGGCATTTCTGTGTGCTATGTAGGGTCTTGTCTCATCTACAAGGCTGACGCACCAGTCTAAAAATTCTTCTTTAGAAAGGGTTTCGAATTTTTCTTTTACAACTTCTTCGCTAACAACGGGACCGCCTGCCAGGTGTTCATAGCTTACGAATGAGTTAAGAAGCATTTCTCCAATGTGGCTTTGTTTTAACCAGCTGAACCAGGCTTTATTGTTCTTTTTATAGTTTTCAAGGGCAATATCTGCGTCTGGGCAACTTAATCTGAATGTTGCACCCGGTTTCATGCATCTGTGCAATTCTGAGAACATATGCTCTATGTGCTCATCTTTAATGTGTTCTATGCAGTGAGAAGAAAAAGCCTTTTCTATGCAGTTGTCTTCTATTTCAAAAGGTTTCATCTCCCTTAAATCCGCGAAGAAATCGGCTTCTTTATAGCAGTCTAGAGTTCGCCATCCCTTGGCAGCCCATAGCCCGGCACCAATGTTTAATTTTAAAGGTCCACCAGTGTATGGTTCAGAGTGAAGTTCATCAAATTGTACTTTTAATGTTTCAATAAATTCTTTGTAATGTTTGCTATAGTGTTCGTTTGCGTAAACGTAGAATCTGCTTTTGTTTCTATGATAGACTTTTGCGATAGTTTCGTTTAGCTCTTGCAATGTGGAAACAACAAAGACATTATTTCTTCCCAATGACGACGAATAGTCAATTATTTCTAATGCCAATCTTAATGTTTCTATGCAGGGTTCCCATACAATTATTGATCCTAAAGTATTGTTTGCAAAAAAGCTTGCCAAGTATCCTAATTCAAAACCGACAAGTACTTGAGTGTCATATTCAGTGTTGGAAGGGACGCTTTCAAAGAGTTTTACGGCTTCATTTAATGGCTCAGTCGGGCTGTTTAATACGAAGCCGTCTTTCACAAGTACTACTTCTTTATTTTCTGTGTATAAGAAGGCAAATTTTGAGTTGAATTTTTCTAAAGATTCTATTTTTCTTGCTAATACCTTGTTGCTTTTGGCAATGTATTGGATATTTTGTTGTAAATTGTTTGACATTTTTCCCTCAAAATTTCTATTTTTGAATAAAAGTAGTATGATTCTAGTATAATCTTGTTTCTTCCCCTTTATATACACCAGAAGCATGATTTTTCCGTGATTGTATGTGAACATGCTTTATTAAGGTTTTATTAAGTTTTTTGATTTAAGCAATTTGTTTGCAGTAGAATTTAAGTAAAGGTAGTTAATAGGACAAATTAAGTAATGGCAGTAGATAGTAAAATTATCAATGAAGATCTTATTTTTGAACTCATTGATAAAAAAGTAGATGACGATAAAATTAAAGATATTTTAGATAAAGCGATGCAGCTTAAAGGTCTTTCTCTTGAAGAGTCGGCAATGCTATTGAACGTCGAAGATGAAAAAAATCTGGATATGATTTTTAAAGCGGCCAAAGAACTTAAAGAAAAGATTTACGGCAAAAGAATAGTTCTGTTTGCACCTTTATATGCGAGTAATGTTTGCACCAATAACTGTGTGTATTGTGCATTTAGAGTTGACAATAAGGCTATTGAAAGAAGACATCTTACTCCTCAGGAAGTGGTTGACGAAGCAAAAGCAATAATGCAATTAGGTCACAAAAGAATTGTTCTTTTAACCGGTGAAGACTATAAACATGCCGGATTAGATTATCTTCAGGAAATAATGGAGAGAATATACAAAGAAAAAGTATTTAACGGCGAAATAAGAAGAATAAATGTAAACATAGCACCGCTTAGCACAGAAGAATTCAGAAGATTGAAATCTTTTGGCATCGGTACTTATCAGCTTTTTCAGGAAACCTATCATAAAGAAACCTATAGTCAGGTTCATCCATCGGGTAAAAAAGCAAATTATGATTGGCGTCTTGAGGCTATGGATAGGGCTATAGAGGCAGGAATAGATGATGTAGGGATAGGTCCTTTATTCGGTCTTGCGGATTATAGGTTCGAGACACTAGCGACTCTTATGCACGCACATCACCTAGATAAAAAATATGGGGTCGGACCTCATACAATTTCTGTTCCAAGGATAGAGCATGCTGAAGGTGTTGATTTTTCTGACAATCCTCCTTCTCAGTTTTCGGATAATGAATTCAAAAAAATAGTTGCGGTTCTTAGATTATCCGTTCCATATACAGGATTAATTCTTTCTACGAGAGAAACACCTCAGTTAAGAAGAGAGATTCTCGAGTTGGGTATTTCACAGATGAGTGCCGAGTCTAAAACAAATCCGGGAGGATATAAGGTCTACAAAGATGCCGCAGAACAGTTTGAGATGGCAGATAGCA
>JAEZLC010000229.1 GCA_023435965.1 Cyanobacteria bacterium OH_CDB_58
ACAGCTGTAATCCTCGTCAATTGTTCCTATTGCATTGATTAAAGAGATTCCGTGCTTTATAGATAGCCCGGAGCGAGCTCTTACCTGTGCTTCAAATCCTTGCGGAAGTTCTATTTTAATTCCTGTCGGAATCAATGCCCTTTCTAAAGGTTTTAACTCAACAGGGCATTCAATAGCAGCAGCTAGGTCCATTCCGGATGCTCCTGATGTTTTGTATTCAGGCAAGGTTTTATTATGTGGTAGTCTTATTATTTTCATCTTCATTTTTATATTATAACTTAAAATTATCTCTCTATGTTTTTGTGTATTATTTTTAATATTAAGCTTTTGTTACATAATTTATCAAAAAGTCAATAACTGTGCTCAAAATGTTTTTTTTATATTAGGTAAGTAAGGTTAGAAGCAAATTATATTTGTTTGGGGTAGTTATGGGTACAATCTCTACGTTTTTAAATTTGGCATTGGGACAGGAAGATTCCTTTGGTAAGGTATTAGCAGGATCTACCAATAAGAATGCAAAAGTTCTATGGAAAGAAGCCGGTTCAGAAGGCCTAAAGGGTACAAAAAGATTTGCAAAATTTGTAGAGAATGCAAGTGAGCAAGTTGGTCGTTTTGATAGAACGATGAATTTGGCAAGTGATGTTTTTGATAAACAGACTATTAAAGCTATGAAGCAGACTGCTAAAACAAATAAAAATTTCAGCACTACTATGTTAAATCTGTTTGAAAAAATAAGTAAGGGCGAAATTAAACCAGATGATATCGCCGCTGAAGTAAAAAAATTGATTAATACAGATACTGCCGCAAAAATGGCTAATAAGCTAAATGTAGATGATGTGGCGGCAAAAGCGGCAGAAAAGCTTGTTACAAAACAATCAAGTGGTCAAATCGGCAAAATATTAGCTTCAAATGCGGACAACGTAGCAGTTGATGCTGCAAAAGCTTCAAAAAAAGGTATATTTAATTCATTAAAAGGCAAAGGCGGTACGATAGGTATTGTTCTTACAGTTGCGTTTGAACTTCCCGAGATAATCAAAGCATTTAAAAATGGTGATGGTGTACAACAAATAGGAAGATCGACACTCAGCGTTGGCGGTTTCGCAGCAGGTGCTGCAGCTGGAGCAGCTATAGGTTCAGTGATTCCGGTTGCAGGAACGGCTATAGGTGCAGTCGTAGGTGGTTTAGCAGGTATCATAGGCGGTATGGTAGGTGGAGCAGCTGCTAATAAGGCGGGTGAAGCTATATTTGGCAAATCAATTGCTGAGCAAAAAGAAGAACAGGCAGAAAAACAGCAAGAAGCATTGGCGATGATGCAAAAGAATCAACAAGTTCAAACAGCGTATGGAGTTCAGCCATCTTTAAATCTTCAGTCAGGAGAAATCCCACCATTAGAAGAAATGTTGAAAATGGGGAATTTAAACCAACAGCAGTTTAATACATTTGCATAGTCAGTAATAAACAACATAATTACAAAACTAGAGGTTTTCTTTTAACGAGAAAATCTCTTGGTTGTTATTTACATTCAGATTTTTGGATAAGTTGTAGATTCCCTTTGTGACATTTTTATATTGTCTTTTGGATCTTTCTTCATATATATTTCTAAAGCCTGAAGTTGTTACGAATTCATTTTTTAGGTTCAGGCAGATTATTGTATCTAATATGTTTATTTCTTGCATAAAATCGTCAGAGGGTCTCAGTCTCCCCAGTGCAACAAGAAAATCAATTCTTAGAGTGGGCTTTGAAAATTCTCTTGATAAGGAGTTTAGAGTTTCTCTTGTATAGAAGATAAAGTTGTCAATGTAATCAAAATCCTTGTATATTAAATATAATTTCTTCTTAAAATATCCTTTTTGTGTTATTTGGTTTTGATTAAGGTTGTTTAAAAGAGCTTCGTGAAATTTCTTTTTTAACTCGTCAATTGCCTCTGAACCGAGTTTTTCTTCTTGAATAAAATTAGATACGTTTGTAATTTGCACATCAAGAATAAATACAAAGCTGGTAAGATCTTTCGGTGATTTTTTCGTTGCAGAAGTTACTTTATCAGATTGCTTGGACTTTTTTGCTTTATTTGACAGAGTGACTTTGTAGTTTAATTCGAAATGATTTAGCATTTCATACAAGCTTTTTATCGTATTTGATAAAATTATGTAGAAAACAGCACTTATTACACCCGTGAAATCAACCAATTGAGAGTTTGCTGTAGGTGTGTACTTGTAAAAGAGCCCTACAAAGTCCCAGCTAGGTTTAAAGAGCCAGAAGTAGTCTTCTACTCCAGGGACCTGAGATGTGTATAATAACCAATAAATAAGAGTGAAAAACGCAAAAAACATAGTCAAAATCTGTAAGAATCTAACAATATTTTTTGTTAAATTCAAGAGCATGAGAGATTGATCATTTTGTGCGTAATGAGCCATTCTTACCTGTCTTCACCTATAATTATGTTGTCGATAAGTCTTACATTATCGACTTTTGCAGCGATAGCTACAAGCGTTTTTTTGTTTATTATATCTATTTTTTCCAAAGAGTTCAAATCAACGAATTCCAGATATTCAAGTTCTATGTTTTTGTCTAACGTACTAATAGAAGAGTCTAATAGTATTTTAGGGTCGTTTATTCCTTTATTGAACAATTCCTGTATTTGCTTTAGGGATTTACTTATTGTGAGTGCCTTTACTCTGGCTTCTTGAGATAAATATTTGTTTCTTGAGCTCAGAGCTAATCCGTCTTTATCTCTGATTATTGGGCAAGGAATTATTTCAATAGGAATGTTTAGGTCGCGAACCATCTTTTCTATTATTATAAGCTGTTGTGCATCCTTTTGTCCAAAAAATGCGTAATTAGGCGCTACAATATTAAATAGTTTTAAGACTACCGTTGCAACACCGTCGAAATGCCCTGTTCTGCTTTTTCCGCAAAGTGTGTCCACAAAGTCATAAGGTGGATATACGAATGTGAAATTATTATTAGAGATGCCTTTTGAATTTTTTATACTTTCTCCATACATTTCGCTTGCCGTTGGAGCAAATATTAAATCAACTTTATTTTCATCACAGATGTGTTTATCGGCATCAAGAGTTCTGGGATATTTGTCGTAATCCTCGTTAGGACCAAATTGTATCGGGTTAACAAATATGCTGACCACAACTTTATCACATTTTTCTGTGGCTTTTTGTATTAATGATTTATGACCTTCATGAAGGGCTCCCATTGTAGGTACAAAACCAACACTGTAACCTTCTTTTTTCCACTCGGATATTATGTTTCTTGTTTCATCTATGTTAGTTGATAAAATGCTGCTCAAGTTTTTCAAGCTCCTCTGGAGTTAAGTTAAAAACGTGTTCTTTTTGCGGAAAATTAGAATTTTTGACATCATTTATGTAGTTTTTTGAGCATTCCAATATTGTGCTTTTAATGTCGGCATATTTCTTTGCAAACTTTGGTGTAAAGTTTGAATATTTGCCCAGAACGTCATCTATAACTAAAACCTGTCCATCGCAATAGCTGCCAGCACCTATGCCGATTGTCGGGATGCTAACGTTTTCGCTTATATATTTTGCGGTTTCTTCAGGTACCATCTCTAGTACGACAGCAAAAGCACCGGCTTGTTCAAGTTTTCTTGCATCTTCCAAGAGTTGAACACTGTTTTCGTAAGATTTACCTT
>JAEZLC010000271.1 GCA_023435965.1 Cyanobacteria bacterium OH_CDB_58
TTAATCTGCCGACTAATCTTGATAACATAATTGTACCAAGAGCCTCAATAAACGCGAAGATCAAGGCGTCAAGAGAGTCAGAACTAATTGATGTCTTAAATAGCACAAATAGCAGCGTAAGCCTCTCAAATATATTTGACTTCTCTTATCAAATTGCCATTGGGGACGAAAAAATATCCGTAGAGGAGTTTGAAGAGCTTATAAAAGGTGCCAAAGGCCTTGTAGCATACAAGAATATGTACATATTAGTTGACGACGTTGAGTCGCAAAAATTAATAGACAAAATAAAAAATCCTAAAATTGATAAGATTTCAAAAATGCAAATGTTGCACTCCTCCTTCTCTGGACAACTTGGAGAATATGAGTTTGACTATGATGAAGCATTTGCAAACATTATAAAAGACATTACTAAAGTAGTAGAAATAACACCGCCAGAAGGTTTAAAAGGTGAACTAAGACCTTATCAGGCAAATGGCTTAAAGTGGCTTTACACAAATACATCAAAAGGTTTCGGATCTTGCCTTGCTGACGATATGGGACTCGGCAAAACCATTCAGGTAATAAGCTTGATTTTAAAACTTAAAGAAGAAAACAAGCTCAAACAGCCCGTATTAGTTATTTGTCCGACAACTCTTATCGGAAACTGGATGAAAGAAATGAAAATGTTCGGCCCATCCATAAAGGCAAGTGTGTACCACGGGCCAGAGAGACAGCTTGATCTAAAATCTGACGTAATAATTACTACTTTTGCTATTTTAAGAATAGACATAGAAGAAATCAAGAAACAAAACTGGGGAATGACAGTTGTAGATGAAGCTCAGAATATCAAAAACCCTGACACATCACAATCACTTGCAGTTAAATCACTTAAATCAGATATCAAAATAGCAATGACCGGTACTCCTGTAGAGAACAAGCTTACAGAACTTTGGAGCATATTCGACTTCATAAACAAAGGCTACTTGGGCTCTATAAGGGATTTTCAGAAAAGTTACGCTATTCCTATAGAACGATTTAAACAGGTTAACAGGGCTGATAAACTTAAACTTTCGATTTCTCCATTTGTTTTAAGAAGGCTTAAAACTGATAAAATGATTATCGATGACCTTCCTGAAAAAATGGTTCTTGATGAGTACTGCTATCTGTCTAAAGTTCAAGCGGCATTATACGAAAAAACTTTAAGTGAAATGATGTCACAAATAGCTAATATTAAAGGCATAAACAGAAGAGGAATGATCTTTAAGCTTATAACAGCCTTAAAACAGATATGTAATCACCCATATCAGTACTTAAAAGCCGGTGAAATGACTAAAGATATTTCAGGCAAGTGCGAAAAATTCATTTCTCTATTAGGAAATATTTTAGACAACAACGAAAAATCAATTATTTTTACCCAATATAAAGAAATGGGAAATATACTTACCTCTGTTGTCAAAAACGAACTTCAAACAGAACCGTTATTTTTCCATGGTTCACTAACACCACCTCAAAGAGAAGAGTTATTGTACAGATTCGAGAACGATCCAGAGGCCAAGACAATGATTCTTTCTTTGAAAGCGGGCGGAACAGGGTTAAACCTAACTACAGCGACAAACGTAATTCATTATGATTTATGGTGGAATCCCGCTGTAGAAGACCAAGCTACCGACAGATCTTACAGAATCGGTCAGGATAAAAACGTAATGGTTCACAGATTAATTACGCTTGGTACTTTCGAAGAAAAGATTGATGAAATGATCAAGCAGAAAAAAGAGCTAGTAAACCTTGCTGTATTTGAAGGCGAAAAGACAATAACTGAACTTACTGACGAAGAAATTTATCAAATATTTACGCTAACTGCATAATTCTTTGTAAACATCCAAGTATTCATGTGCACTTTTTGTCCAACTGTAATCATAATGCATAGCGGAGTTAACCATAGCTTTCCATGTGTGTTTTTGGTTGAAAACGTTTATAGCACACTGAATAGCTTCTAGCATATCATACGGTTCATAACGCCAGAACTTAAATCCGTTCGAATTTTCAAGAGGATAACCAAGGATTGTATCATCCAAACCACCTGTTGCTCTCACAATAGGTATTGTTCCATATTTTAGAGCAATTAATTGACTTAAGCCGCATGGCTCGAACCTAGAAGGCATTAAAAACATATCTGATCCTGCATAAATTTTATTTCCGTATTCTGCTTTATATTCGAGCATTACTTTTATATTAGAACTTGTGTCTGAAAGGTGTCTCAAAAACTTCTCGTATCGCTTGTCACCAGTGCCAAGGATAATTATGTCAGCATAAAGATTTTTAAGTTCATTTTCTATTTTAAAGAACAAATCAAAACCTTTTTGCTCGACCAAACGAGAAACAATCCCGATAAGCGGTCTGTCTTCCTTGTAAACGAGTCCAAACTCATCAAGCAATACTTTCTTGCATTCTAATTTTTTCTCGGTGTTATTTGGGCTGTAATTAGTCGCTATTAATTTATCAGTTTCAGGATTAAATTCTGAGTAGTCAATTCCATTTAAAATACCAATCAACTTATGTTTGTTTTCATTTAAAGACCAATCGAGCCCTTCTCCAAACTCAGACGTAAGGATTTCTGAAGCATATCGTGGTGAAACAGCTATAATTTTGTCTGAGTAGTTAATTGCTCCCTTAAGCCATATTAGGTGGTTGAAATGTTCCACTCCTGCGGGATGATAAACCTCAGACTTATCTATGCCGGCGAAATCAAGAATGTCATCAAAGAATTTACCTTGATAAGCCAAGTTATGAATAGAAAAAACAACTTTTGAATTTTTATAAAAATCATCATTTTTGTATGTTGATTTCATATACACTGGAATCATAGCTGTGTGCCAGTCATTACAATGAATTATGTCAGGCTTAAAATTTAAAAGTTTAGCATATTCTAAAACTGCTCTTGAAAAAGCTATAAATCTCTCCTGCTCGTATCTATCATCGATTTGAGACGGGTAAACCTTATCAAAGCAAGTAAAATATTTCTTGTTTTCAATAAAGAACACATTGATGTTGGTATCAGGTAGTTTTGTCATTTTTAATGTGAAATAATATTCACTTATTCCAAATTTTATTTTAATTTTTGAATGAGGAATTTCTTTTATATCGTACTTTTCAGCATCAGTGCACCCAAAAAACGGTGTAAAAACAGCTATTTGACAGCCTAGTTTTTCCAAGTATTTAGGTAAACTGCCAACCACATCAGCTAATCCGCCGACTTTAGCATACGGTGAAACTTCAAAAGATGCAAAAAGTACTTTCATTTATTTTCCTTTATTTAATGTTGAGCCAAATATTCAAGAGAATATCTTAAAACTTCCTCAGAGTTGTTTGGGGATTTTGAATTAACAGCAAATTTTAAAGCTGTTTTAGATTCTTCTGAAGAGTAACCCAAAGAAAGTAAGACATTTTGTGCTTCGCAGATCCATTCATGAGAAACGTCAGTATCATTTTTTTCGCACACTTCAATAGGTGAAGAATTTGTCCAGTTTATAAGTTTATCTTTAAGCTCTAATATCACTTTTTGAGCCAATTTGGGACCAACTCCTTTTGCTCTTGATAGTTCTTTAAAATCACCTTTTATAACAACACTGATTAGCTCAGACACACTAAATTCATCCAATAAAAGTAATGAAAGTTTTAATCCCACTCCTGAGACACTTTGCAATATATTAAAAATATCTCTTTCTTCTTTTGTAATGAATCCGCAAAAACTCATTGAATCTTCCTTATGAATTAAAGATAGAAATACTTTAACTTCAGAGTTTGTATCAGATAGCGATTGAATAGTTCTAGAGCTAGTTAATATAAAATACCCTATGCCGCTATTCTCGATCACAATGTGAGCTCCTCTATAAGAGCTGGCTTGTTTTGATGCCAAATTACCTTTTATATAATCATACATTAATATTTTTCCCCAGGCTTTTAACCATTTCTATGTCATCTTGTGGAGAAACACCGATAGTCGTCAAATAGTTCCCTATCAGCACTCCTTCTACAGCAGCGTTTAAAGCAGTAATTTGATTTTCTTTCGACAATCTAAGC
>JAEZLC010000272.1 GCA_023435965.1 Cyanobacteria bacterium OH_CDB_58
ACCTGCCATTGGGTTAGGCTTTACAGCTTTTGTTATCATGTTAACGCCTTCAACAACTACTTTGTTTTCAGCTGTGATAACTTGTTTTACATTACCCACTTTACCTTTGTCTTTACCAGCAACTACTACTACTTTGTCACCAGTTTTAACGTGTAAATTATGTGGTTCTACTTTTTTTTGTGTTCTTCTCATTGTATCTCTCCTAAATTACCTCTGGAGCAAGAGAGATGATTTTCATATAATTTTTTTCTCTTAACTCACGGGCAACAGGTCCGAATACACGGGTTCCTCTTGGGTTGCCATCCTTGTTGATAATAACTGCTGCATTTTCATCAAATCTGATTACAGAACCGTCTTCTCTTTTTATATCAGCTTTAGTTCTAACAACTACAGCTTTAACAACATCAGATTTTTTTACAGCCATGTTTGGTGTAGCATCTTTAACTGTTGCTACAATAACATCACCTACGTGTGCGTATTTTTTGTTAGAACTTCCAAGTACACGAATACATAAAAGCTCTTTTGCACCTGTATTGTCTGCTACTTGTAATCTACTTTCCTGTTGTATCATCTTACTTCTTCCTTTGGAGTTTCTCTTAAACTTAGGCTAATTACTTAGCTTTTTCAACGATTGAAGCAACCTGCCAACGTTTACTGCCAGAAATCGGTTTAGACTCGATTATTCTAACAACATCGCCTTCTTGACAAATATTTTCAGCATCATGTGCTTTATATTTTTTGGTTGTTTCAATGATCTTTTTATACTTAGGGTGCTGATCGTATTCAGCTACAAGGACTACTGCTGTTCTGTCCATTTTGTTGCTTACTACAACACCTTGCTTTTCCTTCTTAGGCATGTTTTTATAACCTCTTTTATTATTTACTTGATTTTTCTTTTATAACAGTTTTTGCTTGAGCAATTTTAACTTTTAATTGACCTATTTGAGCAGTGTTCTCAAGTTTATGTAATGACTTTTGAACTCTTAAATCAAATAATTGTTTTTTAAAATCAACTATTGCTTCATTAAGTTCTTCAACTGTTTTTTCTCTCATTTCTTGTAATTTCATTGTCTACCACCTATTTCTCAACAATTCTTACTTTGATAGGAAGTTTTTGAGCAGCTAATTGAAGAGCTTCAATAGCAATTTCTCTATTAGTATATTCCAATTCAAAAAGGATTCTACCTGGCTTAACTACAGCTACCCAATATTCAGGGTTACCTTTACCTTTACCCATACGAGTTTCAGCAGGTTTTGCAGTGATTGGTTTATCTGGGAATATTTTTATCCAAACGTTCCCGCCCCTTTTAATTTGACGAGTCATTGCTCTTCTAGCAGCCTCAATCTGTCTGCTTGTTATCCACGCAGGGTCACAAGCTTGTAAACCAAAGCTTCCGAACTCAAGTTCTGTACCTCTAGTCTCAGAACCATTCATTCTTCCTTTCATCTTTTTACGATATTTTGTTTTTTTGGGCATTAACATTGTTGTTTTTCGCTCCTAATTGTTATTTACTATTAATTTTCTTCAGTTTGGGCCTGAGCGCCTCTTTTTTGTCTTCTTCTGCCAACTGGTTTTTCTTCATTATTAGCATTTGAAGGTTTTTTGAATTTTATGTTTTGATCAGCTGTTTCTCCAGGCATTAAGTTGCCTTTGAAAACCCAAACCTTAACTCCGATTTTACCCATAACTGTATCAGCTTCGGCAAATCCGTAGTCAACATCGGCTCTTAAAGTTTGAAGAGGAATTCTTCCTTCTTTAACCCATTCAGATCTAGCGATTTCTGCTCCGCCCAATCTTCCTGACACCATTATTTTAATACCTTGAACGCCTGCTCTCATTGTTCTTTGAACAGCTTGTTTCATTGCTCTTCTGAAAGCGATACGTTTTTCAAGTTGTAGTGCAATTGACTCAGAAACTAATTGAGCATCTGCGTCTATTCTTGCAACTTCTACAACATCGATAGATACTGTTTTATTGATTAATTTAGAAACTGCAGCTCTTAATTCTTCAATTCCTTGTCCACCACGTCCTACTACAATACCAGGTTTTGCGGTAACAACAGTAACGATTACATTTTGAGCCTTTCTGGCAATCAATATTCTTGAAATACCAGCTGTATATAATTTCTTTTTAATAAATTTTCTGATTTTCGCATCTTCTGCCAAGAACTCAGGATAATTCTTTTTAGCAAACCAGGTGCTTAACCAGGGTTGTATTATTCCTACTCTAAATCCGGTTGGATGTGTCTTCTGTCCCAAAGTTATAGCCTCCTATTTTGAACTTTCTGTAACTTTAATTGTTAAGTGAGATGAACGTCTAAGTCTCTTATAGATTCTTCCTTGAGCTCTTGGTTTACCTCTTTTGAGTGTAGTACTTTCATCAGCATATATTTCAGAAACTTTTAAAGTTTCAGCCTTGCCGCCGAATTTTTCAGATGCATTGGCTATAGCTGCAGTTAAGTTTTTTTCTACTACTCTAGCAGCAAAGTATGGCATAAATTTTAAGATTTTTATTGCTTCTACTGCTGATTTGCCTCTAACTTCGTTTATTACTCTACGTAATTTACGAGCCGGCATTCTTATATCTGTTTGTTTTGCCTTAGCTTCCATAGTTTACTTCCTTTTTGCAGTTTTATCTTGACCAGCGTGACCTCTATATAATCTCGTTGGCGCAAATTCGCCTAATCTGTGGCCAACCATTTGTTCTGTTATATATACTGGAACGTGTGTTTTTCCGTTATGAACAGCTATTGTATGTCCTAACATATCAGGAACAATCATAGATGCTCTAGACCAAGTCTTTATTACCTTTTTCTCTCCAGCTTCATTCATTTTGTCAATTTTTGACTGAAGAGCTTCTTGTACATATGGGCCTTTTTTTAGTGAACGAGCCATCAAATATCTCCTTTATTAGCGTTTTCTTTTTCTGACTATGTACTTGTCAGAAGCTTTGTTAACTTTTCTAGTTTTTCTACCAAGTGCTGGTTTGCCCCAAGGTGTTTTTGGGTGTCCGCCAGGACCTGTTTTACCTTCACCACCACCGTGCGGGTGATCGCATGGGTTCATTGTAACCCCTCTTACGGTTGGTTTAATACCCATATTACGTTTACGACCGGCTTTACCGATTTTCATGTTTTTGAACTCAGCGTTTCCTAATGAACCGATTGTTGCCAAACATTCTTTTCTTACCATTCTCATTTCTGAACTTGGTAATTTGATTGTAACGTAATTGCCTTCTTTAGCCATTAATTGAGCACTTCCACCGGCTGTTCTTACTAATTGACCGCCTTGTCCTGGAACCATCTCTATGTTATGGATGATTGTACCAAGAGGAATCAATTCTAGTGGAACTGCGTTTCCGATTTGGATCTCAGCTTCTGGACCAGAAACTATTCTGTCACCAACATTTAACCCATGTGGAGTCAAAATGTATCTTTTCTCACCGTCAGCGTACACTACCAATGATATTCTTGCGTTTCTGTTTGGATCATACTCTACAGTTTTTACAACTGCTGATACACCAAATTTGTTACGTTTGAAATCAATTATACGGTAAGCTTTTTTATGACCGCCGCCTTTGTGACGACATGTAATTCTACCTGTATTGTTTCTTCCAGCTTTTCTTCTAAGAGGTCTTAATAATGATTTTTCCGGAGTTGATGTTGTGATTTCAGCAAAATCACTTTTAGTCATTCCTCTTTGTCCTGGAGATGTTGGATTTATTATTCTAATACCCATTGTTATGCTCCTATTAGTTCTTCTATGGGCTCTCCATCAATAGTAACAATAGCTTTCTTACTAGATTGAGTTCTGCCATATGAATAGCCTACTCTTTTTTCGTGAGATGGCATATATACTGTTCTTACTTTTTTAACTTTTCTTCCAGGAAAAGCTAATTCTACAGCTTGTGCTATTTCCACTTTTGTTGCGTCTTTAGCAACTTCGAAAGTGTACTGACCTAAAGTTGTCGCAGTCATTGATTTTTCTGTGATCATAGGTCTTTTCAAGATATCGTATAATCTCTCTTTGTTTTGTTTAATTGTACTCATTATTTTGATAACCTCTCAGTTATTTCATTTATTGCTGCTTCTGTAATGATAACTTTATCAGCTTCTAATAAATCTTTTACGTTTAAGTTAGATGGCAAAATCATTCTAAGATTTGGCATATTTCTTGCCGCTAATTCTAAGTACGCATTTTCAGCTGCTTTTGTGTCAGCGATTATCAAGATTTTTCCTTCAACGTTTAGAGCTTTTAAAGTATTAACCATCAATTTAGTTTTTGGTTCATTAATTTCTGAAAAATCTTTTACTAAAACTGTGTCAGCAATTCTAGCAGATAAAGCAGATCTTAATGCTAATCTTCTAGCTTTTTGTGGCATTGAGAAACTAAAATCTCTTGGTTTTGGTCCGAATATAACACCACCACCAGCAAACAATGGTGATCTAATAGAACCAGCTCTAGCTCTACCAGTACCTTTTTGTTTCCAAGGTTTTCTTCCACCGCCGGCAACTTCTGCTCTTGTTTTAGCACAAGCTGTGCCCGCTCTGCCGTTATTCAATTGTCTTCTTAAAGCCATATGCATGATATGTAGGTTTGGTTCTACTCCAAAGACTTTTTCATCAAGTGTGATTTGACCTACTTGTTTTCCGCTTGTGCTTAATATTGAAACTTCTTTTGTCATTTTCTCATTTCCTTATTAATTATTTTTTGGAGTTAGTTCCATTTAACTCTTGATGGGACAACTGTTACTAATTTACCTTCAGGCCCTGGAACAGAACCTTTTACCAACAATAAGCTATTGTCGTTATCGACTTTAACTACTGTTAATTTAGTAATAGTAACTTTTTCGTTACCCATGTTACCTGGCATCTTTTTGCCTTTGATTACACGGCCAGGAGTTGTACCTGCACCGATAGAACCAGGCTGTCTGTGGTTTTTAGAACCGTGAGCCATAGGCCCTCTGCTAAAGTTCCATCTTTTGACTGTCCCTTGGAAGCCTTTACCGATAGATTTTGCAGTAACATCTACTTTTTGAATGCCTTCTAAAACAGTTAGATCAATTTTTTGTCCAACTTTGAATTCTTCAGGATTTTCTAATCTAAATTCCTGAAGATGTCTAAAGCACTCTAATTTATTTTTATTAAAGTGGCCCATTTGTGCCTTTGTCAAATGCTTTTCTTTAGCTGGTACTAAACCAACTTGAACCGCATTATAACCGTCTGTATCAACTGTTTTCACTTGAGTGACAGTTAAAGGATCAACTTTTATAACAGTGACAGGGATTGCAAGTCCTTGTTCATCAAAGACTTGAGTCATTCCAAGTTTTTTTCCAATTACTCCTAGAGTCATTTTCTACCTTTCTTCTTGTGAGCGCTACGTTCTCTTCTTACTTGCCTCGTAGATCACATTCAATTCACGGGGGAGTTCCCACTATTAAATTGTAATGTGCAAGTTATTTCTATAACTTTACTTCAATATCCACACCAGCGGGTAAATCCATTCTACTTAGCTCTTCTGTTGTTTGTGCTGTTGGATCATAAATGTCGATAATACGCTTGTGAGTTCTCATTTCAAAGTGTTCTCTTGACTTTTTATCAACGTGCGGTGATCTTAGCACACAATAAATGCGTCTTTTTGTTGGTAACGGGATAGGACCGGCAACTTTCGCGTCAGTTCTTTTTGCCGTTTCTACAATTTTACCTGCAGATACATCTATTAGTTTATGGTCATAAGCCTTTAAGCAAACTCTTATTCTTTGTCTTGTGCCATTGCTCATATTTTTCTACTTTCCTTTTTACTTTTCGTAACTCAATACACTACTTTTTTATATTTCTAAAGTCTCTTTTAAACTTAGAACTGTCAGCCATTAAGATAAGTTATTTTAATGTTTAACCTTAGCTAGTGCATTCAGTATTATTAAATCTATATTAAACATGATTTAACGTCAATCACTAATTTTTTAATTTGTGATATTTTCTTAATATTTCTTTATTGAAAAATAAAAATCTCCGTATCGGGCTTATTGACTTAAATTCACATGTATTAAAAATGGTGATTTTTATTAAAAATTTGTTCAAAAACAAAAAGAAACCTTGACAGGTTTCAAAAAAAAGTTTAATACTCTGTATTTTTATAAAATTAGAATACGTTTGTCTTATTCATGTTTTTAAATTTAGTGATATTTGACTGGAACAATAAATCAACATTTCCTACAGGGCCATTTCTGTGTTTTGCAATAATCAGCTCTGCTTTACCTCTGTTATCCGTCTCTTCCTTGTTATAGTACTCATCACGATAAATAAACATGACGATATCAGCATCCTGCTCAATCGCACCAGAGTCCCTTAAGTCGGACATCATTGGTCTCTTATCATTTCTTGATTCAACGTTTCTGGAAAGCTGTGACAACGCTATAATAGGAACTTCCAGTTCTCTTGCCAATGTTTTCAACCCTCTTGAAATAGCTGATATCTGTTGGTTTCTGTCATTATTAGAACCGGAACCGCCTTCCATAAGCTGAAGATAATCGATTACGATAAGCCCCAAATTCTTTTCTTCCATAGCTAGTCTTCGACACTTTGCTCTTACATCTAAAACTGTTACGCTACCCGTATCATCAATATAAATAGGAGCGTCGGCAAAACTATTCATGGCATTTGTTAACTTTTCCCAGTCCTTAGGCTGCATATGACCCGAATTTAATCTTTGAGTATCAACTTCAGCCTCTGAACATAACATCCTTTTAACAAGTTGTTGCTTAGGCATCTCAAGTGAGAATATAGCAACAGCTTTATTGCCTCGAAGAGCCACATTTTGTGCAAGGTTAAGAACAAAAGCCGTTTTACCCATAGAAGGTCTCGCCGCCAATATAATCAAGTCTGATTTCTGAAGACCCGATGTCATTTGGTCCAAATCATAAAAACCTGTAGTAATCCCGCTTAATTCGTCCCTGTGATTATATCTGTATTCTATCTGCTCAAAGCTTGTTAAAACAAGGTCTTTTACCGGGGTTAAATCACTTGTATTTTTTTGAGAAGCAATATTAAAAATCAATTTTTCTGCGTTATCCAAAGTGGATTCTGTTGAGAAATTATCGTACGCCATCGTAACGATTTCAGAACCTGCGTTGATTAGTGCTCTTTTTATTTCTTTTTCCTGAATTATTTTTGCGTAAAATTCAACGTTCGCAGTTGTTACAACGTTAAGAGCCAAATCATTGATATAGGCTCTTCCGCCTGCCAACTCCAACTTATCATTTTCTCTTAAAAACTCAGATACTGTAACAATATCAATCGCATCGTTTCTGGCAAATAGACTTAATACAGCCTCATAAATTACTTTATGAGAAGGCTTGTAAAAACTTTCGGGTCTTATATATTCCACAATTCTGTTTAGCACTGTCGGATTGGCAAGAATTGCACCTAAAATGGCTTCTTCAGCCTCTACACTCTGAGGAGGAAGCTTTCCCAATTTACTTTCCGGCGATTTTACTAATTTTGTAGACAAAAATACCTCTGTCGATTCTCACATGCTAACTGTTTAATTATTTTATTATAATTAATATAAATTTAAAAGACGACTGTTTGT
The DNA here is from genome assembly GCA_023435965.1 of Cyanobacteria bacterium OH_CDB_58. Taxonomy (GTDB): domain Bacteria; phylum Cyanobacteriota; class Vampirovibrionia; order Gastranaerophilales; family Gastranaerophilaceae; genus JAEZOG01. Next base: position 7,591 of record JAEZLC010000272.1, read on the forward strand.
AATAATAATGTAATATTACAAAAAAGCTGACCAAGAGGTCAGCTATATTTTATACTTCTATAAATAGTCTTCTGCCCACTACGTTGGGCTTATTATTGTAATATCCTGCGAAATACCCCCCTTTTACAGGGTTATTCTTCCCATAGTACTGGCTTGCAGAATTTTGCATAAAAGGATTGGCAAAAGGATTATTTGAAGCAGGCGTCGTCACGGAAGGTGTTGCTACAGTGGGTGTATAAAACACTTTTGATATCAAATTTTGCAAGTTGCCGATCATGCCTGTCCTTTCATGTACTTACGATTTTATATTAATAATTTTTAACTCGATGTCATCATTATAAACTTTTAAATTAAATTTTTTAATATATTTTAATAAAAATCATACATATTTACGAGAAAAACTTCAGACTATTCGCTTAAATAACAAAAAAGAAGCAGATTTATTTCTAATCTGCTTCTTTATATTATATGTAATTAATTATTCTGCTAAAACTTTTTCGCTGTCGAATTCTTCTACATATTTGACCGCACTGCAAGCTGCTACTGCACCGTCTGCCGCTGCTGTAATAACCTGCCTTAGAGGAGTGTTTCTTACATCCCCTATTGCATAAACACCTTCAACTGAAGTTTGCATCGTTGGATCAGTCTCTATAAAACCTGCTTCTGTCTGGCGAAGTTGTCCGTTAAATTTATCAACATTAGGAGTGAAACCAATATAAGGGAAAACTCCGTCGACTTTAAGCGTCTGCACTTCATCATTTAGTGTGTTTTTTATTACAAGTTCTTCAACTGAATCTTTACCTATAACTTCTTGAGGAACAACATTCCATACAAATTCGATTTTTTCATTTTTAAAAGCTCTTTCCTGAACTATTTTATCTGCTCTCAAAGAATCTCTTCGATGGAGGATGTAGACTTTTTTCGCGAACTTTGTCAGATACATTGCCT
>JAEZLC010000285.1 GCA_023435965.1 Cyanobacteria bacterium OH_CDB_58
TGCAGATATAAAAAGGCTTAGGCAGGTAATTTATAACTTATTTAGCAACGCTATTAAATTTTCTAATATAAATGGAAAAATAAAAGTCGTCTCATACCTTGCAGAAAATAATTTTTATTTTGAAATAACGAACTACGGAAGAGTTATAGACCCTTCAGAAAGAACTAATATGTTTCAGCTGTTCTACCAGAACTGCCCTTCTACAAGAAAAAAATATGAAGGGGCAGGAATTGGACTGGCTTTATGCAAAAAAATCGTTGATTTGCATAACGGGAATATTGATTATTCATCAACTGAAGCCGAAGGAACTACCTTCTGGTTTTCTCTGCCAATAGCAGAACTTACAGGCTCTCAAAAAACCGCCGCGAAAGAAACTTATTTATAACCATCATTTTTGAAAATAAAAAGCGACACTAATGCCGCATAAGTCAAGAAAGGAATGGTTAGACTATTAATTTGTAATGATTATTACATATTATTGTATAGTATGCAAATTTATGAATATTTGTTAACATTCTTTTACATAGCTGCGTTTGATTGATAAAATAGACATAAATTATCAAAGGAAAACAAATGAAAATAGGAATAATCGCGCTCGGGCTTATTGGAGGTTCAATACTTAAAAACCTTTCGTCACATAACTTAGAATTGATAGCCATTTCTCAGAATAATGGGACCCTTGAAAAAGCTAAACGCTACGGTGCTAAAACTTCAAATGACCTTAATGAACTAAAAGATTGCAAACTGGTCTTTGTTTGTACTCCAATAAACAACACGTTAGAAACTTTGGACAAATTAGAACCAATACTGAATAGTGAGTGTATCGTAACTGATGTCGCAAGCGTAAAAGAATTTGTGATGCAAAAGAAAAGACCATACAGATTTATTGGCTCTCATCCAATGGCAGGGACAGAATTCAGCGGTTTTGACGCCTCTTTTAAAGAGCTTTTCGAGGAAGCAAAATGGGCAATAACTCCATTTGAAGACTCAGAAGAAAAAGACATCGAAACCCTTAAAAGAATTATTGAACTAACAGGAGCCAAAGCAATAATTTCAAATGCAAAAGAGCATGATAAGGCTGTAGCTCTTATAAGTCATATGCCAATGTTGATTTCACAAGCAATTTATCAAACCGCATCTGACAACGAACTGGCATTAAAACTCGCAGCCAGTGGATTTAGAGACATGACCCGCCTCGCAATGTCTAACCCAACTATGGCAAAAGATATGCTGGAATATAACGGCAGAGAAATAGAAAATTCGCTTGAAGAATTACAAAAATCCATAACGAAGCTTAAATGCGAAAAATATTACGAGATGATTTCAGAAATAAAATCATCTCGAGAAAAAATGTATTCAAAAGAAGGCAAAAACACTACTTTTTAGAATTAAATGCCTCTTTAATCGACTCGTTGTAATCAGGTCTCAAAACTCCAACCTCTGTGATTATTCCAGAGATGAGTTCGTTAGGAGTGACATCAAAACCAGGATTTATAACATTAACGTCCTTCGCACAAACCCAATCACCATTTATATGAGTGACTTCCTCATGAGAGCGCTCTTCAATAGGGATCTCTTTGCCCGAAGCAATACTGGTATCAATTGTTGACAAAGGTGCTGCTATGTAAAAAGGTACGTTATGGTATTTAGCTGCGATTGCAACAGTATAAGTCCCAATTTTATTTGCGGTATCGCCATTAGCAGCAATCCTGTCCGCACCAACAACTACCATATCAATCATTCCCTTGCTCATAAAATAAGAGCACATCCCGTCAGTTATCAATGTTGTAGGGATGCCATCCATTGTCAATTCCCAGGTAGTAAGTCTTGCTCCCTGTTGTCTCGGCCTTGTTTCATCAGCAAAAACCTTTATAGAAGGATCTTTTGCGAATGCAGAACGAATAACGCCAAGAGCCGTCCCATAACCAACTGTAGCTAACGCCCCAGCATTACAGTGCGTTAAAATTGTCGCTCCACTTGGAACAAGCTCTGCACCGTAGTCACCCATTTTTTTATTAATTTGAATGTCTTCATTTTCCATTTTTACAGCATTTGTAACAAGCGTTTTTACGATAGTTGCTATACAACAACCGTCTACTCCCCTCGCTACATCCATTTGTTTATCAACCGCCCAGGCAAGGTTTACGGCAGTCGGTCTTGAACTCTTCAAATAATCTGCTCTCTCCTGCAAAAGCCTCATAAATTCTTCAACCGTAGATGTATTCTCCGCCAATTCTTGTGCGGCCAATGCAACACCATGAGCACCAGCTATTCCAATAGCAGGAGCCCCTCTCACGATCATGTCTTTAATTGCAAAAAACATTTCCTCGCAAGTTCTAATGTCTACTGTTTTAAATTCGTAAGGAAGAATCGTCTGATCAATCATCCTTGAAAAATTATCTACCCACTCTATTGTTTTAATTTTTGACTCGAACGCCATATTTATCTCCTACATATCTATATGAAAAGTTTCGTTATCCTGCTCTTCATTTAAAAACTGGTCATAGAAAAATACTGTTGCCAATCCTGAAAAAGCATTGAACAAAGCACAAAGCATTGCTACAAACAGAACCATCATAAGCAGAACAAAAAAGCCGCCAAATCCGTTTGTAAACCATACACCCATGCTAGAATACCAAGTTAATTTATGAAACCAAAGATGATTAATTAGCGAAATAATCGCAGCAAGAGGAATTAAAGTAGTACAAAATCCGATGCACGAAAAAAAGCCGATAACAGAACCTAAAACTGCGCCATCTTTTATTATCAACTTACCTATAAAATTATTTTTCTTCATATAAATCATAACAATTGAAGAAGAGACAAAAACCATAGCCAGGAAAGCAAGTAATCCTATATAAGGGATAATAGTTACCACTCCAAGTGCCGCACCGACAATAAGAGATAATATCACAAGCTGTTTTATCAGTAATTTATTCATTTCTTCTCCTTTTTACTAAATAGTCGGACAATTTCTGGCATGGCACAGTGCAATTGCAATAGAATCTAAGGTATCATCCAGCTTGGGAAGTCTGTCGTATTTTATAGACAACTCAACAATTTTTGCAACCTCTTCTTTACTTGCTCTGCCATAACCAGTTATAACCTGTTTTACTACCATAGGGGTATACTCATGTACAGGAACTTCGTATTTCTCGAGTGCGGCTAATATAACCCCCCTTGCTTCTGCAACAGGAATAATCGTTTTAGCGTTCTTGAAGAAAAACAATTTTTCAACGCTTGCAACATCCGGCCTGTATTTTTCAACTAAAGTACACACGTCATTGTGAACTTCCAAAAGTCTTGAAGCATCAGTGTTATTTTTACTTGTCTGAATAGAACCTGACGCCACCAAAAGATTCTCTGTACCAACTATATCTACTATGCTATACCCGACAATAGCCATACCGGGATCAATGCCAATTATTCTCATTCAACAATTATAATTCACCCAAAAACAAAAGCCAATTTTTAACAAAAATTAGAATAAAAAAAGAGGCGATATGATCGCCTCTTTTTAATTGGATAAATTCTTACGAATTAGCTCCGGATTTTGCAATGATTTCAGTTTCTACGTTAACAGGAACCTGTTCGTATTTGCTGAATTCCATAGAGAACGTTCCTCTACCC
>JAEZLC010000024.1 GCA_023435965.1 Cyanobacteria bacterium OH_CDB_58
CAATAGGATCGCTTTCTTCTTGTGAGTGTTCTTGGATGTATAATTCCATTTTTTCTTTATACTCTTTTAATGGGAACTTGGTTTCGAATTTTCCAACATACGTTTCATCAAGCTTTTTGTTCAAAGCATCTATAACTTCTTGTGTAGTGACAGGATTTATGTTTAGTATTTCTGAATTCATAAATTCATCGAATAGCCCATTTATAAAGTTGATTTGTAATTGTCTCTCATCGCATTTTTGAGAAATTAATTTTACAAATTTGATGTGTTTATCAGGGGTTGGTGCAGACATTATCTGATTTATTGCTGAATCTACCATTCCCGTTTGTTTTAGGAAGTACTTTAATGTTTTGTTGTTATTCGCAGGATCTTCTAAAGACTTGAAAATAAACTCAAGTCCTGCTTCTGAATCTAGAGAGGTCTTTTGTCCGTTTTTGCCTGTAAGAACTGCCATTTCGGATGATTTTAGCTGTTTTGCAATTTGAGGCATTTTGCCATCTTCAACATTTTTCATTATTAAAATTTCGAAAATAGTATTATCCGCTGCATTTTTAGCCATAGTAAGGTAACTTGACCAAATGTTTACAAGCTCTTGATTGAAGGTTTTGTTTTTTTGATCGGTTAAATCAAACAAAGGTACTTCATTTGCTACAGCATCCAATAAATCCTGAGGATGTTTCAACATATGTTCTTCTAGAACAGTTTTTATAACCAATTTGTAATTCTTTTGTGCCATCTCGGAGTTATCTCTATATATGGCTGTGTATAAGTCATTTAAAGCTCTTTGTACCTTGCTTCTGCTTCTTGGTCTGACGTTTCCTCTGACAAATACATCTGACAGTTTGTTCAGAGAATTCATTGCTTCATTTAGTTCTGTTTCGCCATCTAAGCTTGGTGATTTCTCGTATTTTTTTCTTATGGCGGTGACAGCGGAAGCTAGCGTTATTAGTTTATCAATATCTGTACTTGTTAATTTTTCTAATTCTTCAGGTTTAATAATGTTTCTGACGGGTAATCCTGTATGTAAATTTCTTTCAAGCAGCATTCCTTTGTATGAATCAACCATTTTTCCTATATCAAGGTATGAAAAATATGAGGATAGGTTCTGATACATTATTTCTGGATATTTTGCAGTCGCGTTAATTATCTTTTTGTTTAATCTTGTTGTTTTTTGAACATCAGACATAGAGGCTGCTTCACTGGATTTTAACCAAATGTCGTGTTCCTCTTGAATCTGTGCAATTTCTAGTTCGTAGTCTTTGTGCCCAAATCTGTCGTTGTAGTGTTCGTAGACTACCGTATTTAGTTTTGAGAGTTCTGATTTATCGAATCTTCTGATTTTTTCATATATTGTGAAGCTGTCTCTAGGGTTTATGCCTAGCATTTCATTCGTAGATGTTTCTAGTATACGATTAAGGTCTTTTTCATCGATTGCTTTTAATTTTTTGTTTATAGAGATGAGTTCGTCATCATTTTTAGGATTGTATTTCTTGTCTATCCAGTTTATGAGCAATTTCCCTTCTTTTGTTTTTTGAAGTTCCTCAATGCTAAATATACCTTTTTGAATTGTTGTTTTTAGTGATTGTTTTTTATCTGTAACAATCGAACTTACTATATTGTCTAGCTCTTCTGGTGTTTTAGCGTTTTTTATTGTTGCCAGTATTTTTTTGTTTGTTGTAGTTTCTTTTAAAGAAATTTTTCTCAATAAAATGTTAATCAGATCATCTTGAGCTAACTTTTCATAATCCTGCTTGATTTTTTCTGTTTCGATTTTTTGTCCGGGAGTCGGTTGCTTTTCTATGCCAATTTTTTTGTAAACGGCATTTTTGACATAATTGAAGGAGCTTGAATTTGTGTTAGCTGCTTTTATGTTTACTTGTTTTCCTGTCTGTGCGTGATTTTTAATCTCGGAATCAATTATTTTTTCAGCCTCTTTAAGTATAAATATTGTTCTGAAAATTTTATCAGAAGTATTTAATTCTGCATCTTGATATAATGCTTCGATTCTATCCTGTATGGATTTTGCTATTTCAAAAGATGAATTAGTTTTGAAAATCTCGCTAGAATAATTTTTAGCAGTTTCTCTTACAATATTTTCTATTGAAATATCTGCTTCATTTTCCATATTTGATATCAGAGCAGAGGAGATTGCTTTGTTTAATTCTCCTTGAAAATCTTTAATGTCAGGAACGTTGCCGTTTAAAAGCCCGCTAATATACATGTTCGTTGATAGTGCCGCATGTTCTTTTGTCGGGAATTCCCTTATTAGGCTTGTGGTATCTTCTTTTAGAGAGTCAAAGGTTCCACTTAGAATTATATCTTTATAAATATCGAATTCATATTTTATTTTTTCGTCATATCCTTTGCCTTCGACAAGATCTGTCTCTGCTACGCCAGATGTACCTTCATCAAATGCGATAAACCCGTTATCGCCGCCCATTTTTTGTTTGTAGTCTGTTCTGATATTTCCGGCAGCATCTTTCCATACATGAGAAGACTCTGCTTTTGCCCCCCAGGTGTTGTCGTGGGCTAAGAATCTTTCGACTACGAATTCTCCCGTTTTCTGATCTAATATTTTTCTTTCTTCCACACCGTATGCATACTGAGCGTGCCCGGATATTACATTAGATGAGACGTTTGTTCCGCTTATCGAATCCCCTACACCGTTTTCTATTGCATCAAGAGCTTTTTTAGGGTCATCTTCCGCGTAATGATCAGCTCCTGTAATCATTGAGAAGTTGTTTATCTGATCGCTTACGACAAGACCACTTCTGCCTTCTGGACCTATCCAGAAGTGACCTTTTGATCTTGCATAGTCAGAATAAAGTTCTTTTAGCTGTGGTTCTAATTCTTTTATTAGATTGATTACGTCCCTTTTGTTTTCTTTCTTAATTTTTGAGAGCTTTTTAGAATAATTGAACAAAAGTTGCTTTTCTTTTTCTGTTAAATCAAGTTTGTGTTTTTTGTTATCAGGATCCGCAGCCGCCCATAGCTTTGTTTTTATTTGATTCAGGGCTTCTCTTGGTAAAATTTCTCCTGTGTTCTCAAGTTTTTGTAATATAACGGTTTTATCTGCCGGCAAATTATATTGTTTTGCAACCTTTTCAAGTTCTTCTTGTATATCGAGCCTAAATTCCATTTTTACTCTATTGTATGCAGCAAGCTTAAATAGTCTGGAATTGTATTTTAAAGAATGTTTGTTTGTGTTGGCTTGGTTTTGTTGTTTTTCGACAGCTTTAGCGTCGCTAAGTGCTTTGTATTCTTTAAGAATAGCATCTGCCGCTTTGTCTAACTCAATAGAGTCAAGCGTTGCTGTTTCTTTAATAATGATTGCTTTAAGCTTTTGTCTTTTTACAAAATCATCTTCGCTTTCATCAATTTTTAATTCCTTGTCCTTTACAAGAGCAGGAGATAAAAGCATATCGGTTACAAAGGACGCTTTTTCTTTAGATATTCCTTCAATTGAGGATAAAAGTATTTGCTGAGTTTGTGTGAAGGCGACTCCTGTATAGAATTCAAGACTTTTTCTGGCCGTTTTGATATCTTGATATTTTGCCAGCGAATCAACATCAGCATTTTCTATTGCTTTAATTACATCTTCGAGCTTTTGAGATGCTCTTAAAAATTGCTGTTTATTATAGTCTTCGCCTGTTAAGTCTGGTAAATAATGGCCGTCAGTAAACATCCCATAGTGTTCTTCGTCTGAGCTGATATATTTAGCAACTTGATTGCCGCTAAGATCAATATTTGCTATGTTCATCCAGTTTTCAGAAGCTGCATCGATAATTCTCGACCTATTTCTAACTTCAATGTCATAATCAATTTTAGCTTTGCTTACCGTAATCTTTTTCTGCCCTGTTGGATCTGTAACATCATACACTTCCATGGTCGGATTGTCGTTTAGCTCCGCCATTAGATTGGAGACATAAGACAATTTGTGTTCATAGGGCATTGCTTTTCTGGACATAGAAATAGCTGCACATTTTCCTTTTGCCCCTTGATCTACTTGCTTTATAAGGAATTTGTTGGAATCTGGTGTTTTAACCAAAATGTCATTTAATATTTCAGTTATTATCTGAACTTTTTTGTCTTTAAGTTGGGGGTGTACGTTGTAGTTTTCACTCATCATGTGGTTTAAAATTTTAAGGCATTCAACTTTTTCGCTTAAAGAGCATTCCGACATTGCTAAAAAGTAGTCGAGGTTATTCTTTATTGAATGAGTCGAATCTTTTGGCAGCAAATCAACAGAGTCCTTAATACTCTCTTGATTAAGAATTTCATCCCTAAGCTTGATAAGTTCTGCTTGTTTTAAAAATACAGGATTATCCGGAGTTGAAATCATTTCAATGGTTTTGGGTTTTGAAGGATAAGCCAGTTCTTTTAATTCTGATTCAAAATGTCTTTTTTCAGGAGATTTGTTTTTAGATATTGCATGGTAAAGGGTTCTGAAAAGTATTTTGTTCCAGTCAACATTTTGATGTTCTTTTTGGTCTCTTATTGAAGATTGAGAGGTCATAAACTTGTTTAATGGAGAGTCTTTTGGAATTCCGTATTTTAGATTTTTTGAAACGTTCAAAAGAAATTTTATATTTGAACTGCTGCCATCGTTAGATAGTTTTTCTAGGGTTTTGAGTATCTTTTTTTCTTTAGCAAGATTTAAAGTACCTTCTTTGGTAAGTTCTTCAACTATATTGTTATCTTCTCTTCTGCCTGTGAATGTAGGTTGATTCTGCATTTTTGAAGCGAAGTTGTTTCGAAAATTGTAAGTTTTGTTCATCCAGACCCCTTAAAAACAATAATCAATGTTTTTAGTGTAAAAACTACAAGCATAATTTTTTAGCTATATTTAACCTGAATTTTTACAAAAATTTACTCTACTGTCTTATTTTGCCTGTGTTTTAAAATATTTGTAGCTTTTATTATATAATTTCTCCAAAATAGCAAAAAAAAACATGTTCGGTTTTTGTATTAATGTAATTTTAGGAGAGTAATGTGAAAATTTCTGCTGTTTGTGTCCCAAAAACACAACAAAAATATCAAACTAAACAAATTGTCAGTAAGCCTTATATAAAGAATAATTCAGACTGTTTTGTTCGAACAAACCCTATCAGCCCAAGTTATAAGACAGTAAGTTTTATGGGCAAAGATGTCCATATATTAGATGGCGGCGAGCATGCCTGTGATATGGTTCATTTTGCAAAAGCTATAAGCTCAGATATGGATGTTAATCTTCATAACATAGAGACTAATTACAAAGAACCGAGCATAAAACAGTTTGATAGTTTATTAAATGAACTTAATTCTGTATCAAAATTGGGTAAGGATTGTTATGTAGCGATGCCTTGTGCTTTGTTTTTGTCTCTTCAAAATCTTCAGGATCAGGTCAACGTTATCAATGGGTCTAATATAAAACTCACTCCTCAAAATGTGAAGTCTTATAAGCCGGAAATCATGAAAATGCTTAAGCAAATAAAAGATAACCCATCCAGGTACTCAAATGAAATCGGATATATGGATCCATTAAACCAAGGAATAAAACACACATACGATATTATAAATAAGCTTGATAAAATGGCAGAAGATGGCTATAAAATATACATTCCTTCAGGGCATCCAGAGCATCAGACATTGAAATGGCTCTCTGGCGAAAAAAATAAAAAAACAGAATTGTACCATTACATTGCCACCGGCAAAGATATTGATGACTCTGTAAAAACAATGAGAAGTTACATCCAGAACCAGGGTTGGTATGATTTTAATATCTTGGCACTTTCCAATGCACATATTGTTAATCTGACATACAAAGACGGTAATGATTTTCTTTATGGTGCTTATGATTCTTGTGTAACTGATGATGCACCCGGAGTCTATAATTTGTCACCGGTTAGACAAAACGGGCAAGTTGTCGGCTATAGCTTTACAGATCAAAAAACAAGTCAGTATCCAAAATCAGAATTCCCCGATTTAGCCTCTGTTGAAAATATATCTAAATTTGTGGGTATGAAACTTACTGATGTTTTGGCAACGAAAAGCGAAACAGAAGAGTATAAAAATAATACTTCTTCAAGAAAATTTGAAAATAAATTATTCAAGATAGAGGATGTTTTTACCCCTTATCAAATAAAAACCAATAAGCTTGAGCTAAAGGGAAAATATACAGATTATTCTAATAAATTGTTTTTCGACGTAAATAAAGACGGACAGGTTATTTTTCAGAACTGCAATTGCGAAAGAAGCGATAGGCCTAGTGTTAAATCAATGTGGGGTAGTTGTTTTGCGGTCTTTAGTGCAATAAAAGAAGACATAGAAAAAAACAAACCCAAAGAAACTCCTAAAGTACAAAACAATCAACCAATTCAGCAACCGCAAATTGAACCAATAAAAGACAAAACTGGACCTGGAGCAAACTACAAAATAGGAATAGAAGTTCCTTCTGTAGTAATCGAAGATGAAAAAATGGCTTCCTTGTTAAGTAAAGCAAAGGTTGCAGAAATGATTGGAAATCCTCAGGAAGCTGAGTATTGGTATAACAATGCAGTCAACTCGCTAAGTGAAAGTGCTCTTTATTATCTGAGAGTTTACAAGGATAATGAAAAGGATTTGAAGGTTATAAAAAACGGGTACAATAAATATTTAAAAGCTGAAAAAGAAATGCACGACTATAAAGTTGCACGTGAAAAATATGACAAGAGCGGGTTTATAGCTCAGTTATTCTTGCCTATTCCTGATGGTCCTTCTGAGTACAGCTATAAATACTTGGAAGACAAGAAAATTTATGATCACATAATAGGGCTTTCACACTTGTTCAACAAATTAGGTGATCTTTGTGTGAAAAAAGATGAATACGAACCAGCAGGAAGAGTTTGCTATGAAGCATCTAAACACCTAACTGATTGTGATGAAATAGCTTACAAGATAATATCAAGAAGAGCACAAAATGATATTTATTTAGGAGATATAATATGCTAGTTAATTCTATAAGACCTGTAGCTTTCAAGGGACAGATAATTGACGCACATGGACATATCGGTACATTTGAGAGAGGAGGCACGGCGTTTAGTGTTAATCATTTGGATGAGTTTTTAAAACGTCCTCTTTCAAACGGAGACACCATTTCAAAGATAATAGTGTCTAATTTGGACTGCATGGTTGGTGGCGGAAAATTGGATGAATATACAGGTAATATGAATACGCTTCGCATGTGTCAAGATAATGTGGAATATTCTCCGTTAGCTGTGGCTATGCCCCACAAGGGTTCTGTTGCTCAAATCGAGAAGCTGTTAAAGGATAATCCTGATAGTTTTATTGGTCTGAAATTTCATCCGGATTGTTATGCTCTCAAAGCCACGGATGAGTTATATGTACCTTACCTGAAACTTGCAGAGAAACACAAACTGCCTTCTCTTTTTCATTGTGGTATAAACTGGGAAAATGGCGAACTGGTTGATGATGCCCGTAGATTCTCTGATCCAAAGGCTGTTTATCAAGCTGCGAAAAAAATACCAAACACCCCAGTGATAATGGCACATTTGGGGGCAGGAGGAGAAAAAGTTCATCAAAAAGCCATAGATGTACTTCTCGAATCAATTAAAAACGGTGATGCAAAACTATACGCTGATATCTCATGGGTTGATTGCGACACAGCTGAAAAACCAACAATAATAAAGGTGATAAAAGCTCTTAAAAACAACGAAAAGGGGGATTTCTTAGATCGCTTACTCTTTGGTTCAGATGTTCCTATAGCTGAGTTCGAAAAAGGGAAGAACGGACTCTCAGGACTCCAATATTACGACAAAATGGTTAATGATATCCAAAATGCAATTAAAAAGGAATTCGGTGACGATTCAGTTTTGATTATAGATAGAGTTTTTTATAAAAATGCACAAGAACTCTTTTATGATAGAAATTGGGCAAAATCACTATCTGAAAAAATTGAAGAAACTGTAGTTGAAAAAACGGACAATACGATAAATACTCTTAAAAACAGTAATTTTAAAAAGTTTATTCCAATAATCGTAGGAGTAGGACTTCTTGCTATTGCGGGAATCGGTTTGCTAAAAAAAATATCTAAGAAACCCCAAATCCTCCAAAAACCTGCTGCTTTAAACATCTCTATGATGAACATAAACGACTTTGCAGCAAAATGTCAAAATACGACCAAGTCATAAGAAAGAACAATTATGAAAATATATGCAACGCCTAAAATACAATCAATACAGGTTTATCCTGCTAAAACCAGAAATAACAATAGTATTTCAATGGAAAAACCGTCTTTTAACGGAACTCCCTCGGCTCTTTGCCTAACTTCAGATTATTTGAAAAATTATAATTTCTTGAAAGACGGTTCTTACTTGGATGTGCATGATGATTTTTTTGCGAAGAAAAATATAAAGATAAGACAAAATAATTTAAGTTTTTTAGATAATTTAACAGAAAGCGAAAAAAAACAATTTATTGAAGAATATAAGAAACTCACGGGGTTTCCGGATTTAAAAGAAGTTTCAAAAAGAATCGAAAATGAATTTGTGCAAGCTTCTTTAAAAAGTTCAAGTGAACTTAATTATTCATTAGGTTCGGACGCATATGATGTACTGGAACTAGGGTATGATAAGACGTGCTCTGTAGGACAAAATTCAGCTTTGCCGGGAAGTGATTTGGATAGAGCTTATGTCATTCTGAGAGGGACTGGTAATAGGGCAAAAGATTCAGACATTGTTGCAAAATACAGTGCAAAATTATGGGAGAATACTGACCAAAGATTGTTAAGCTACAATCATTATGATTCGTTCCCGATTATACTCACTCAAAATCAAGTTAAAGAAGGTTTTGAATTATACAATTCTCTTTCAAAAAAGCTTTCTTTAGATAAAAAAGATTTGTCATACAAGTTAAACAAATATGATGATGATTTTCAGTCAAGTGGAGAATACTTGACAAAACTGTCTAAAAATATGGCATTGAAAGATAGGCAGAATGTATTAAACTTTGGTTTTTTTACAGAAGCCTACAGAGATGGAAAAACACTTTATCAAATAATCTCTCCGTCGTACGACAAATTTAGAAAAGAGCTGGAAGAAAACGATTTTTATAATTATGCAAATATAACCCAAACGCACGCAATCAAAAATTCAGGAAATGATTTGTCTAAAAAATATAAAACTAAAAGAGAAGAGAGGAAGAAATTAGCAGAAGATTTTGATAATAAGTCGATACAGGAACAATTTGAGTTTATAAAATCGGCAATTTACGCATCTTGTGAGTTGGATTCTAACAACGAAAGCTATTTCAAGAATAGTGTTGATATTCAGTCCAAGATAAGCCCCCTGTTATCAGAGATAGTATATTCTAATAAGGATTTTTGCTATCCACCAAAAATTAAAGAAGTTTTAGATGGATACCAAATAACATTTGATAGAAATAATAGTTTGAAAGCAAATTTGTATTTAGGAAATATGGGCAAAGATGAATCTATCTTGTGGATAGATACCACCAATCCCAAAATTCCTGATATTGTTTTATCTAATTTGGATTTCATCAAACGAATCGGTAAGTTTAACAATGTCACAAAAATACAATTTATAGCTGACAACAGTGCAAAATTCGATAATTTTAGAAGACTTGGCTATTCCAACCCTGAAAACAAAGATATTTTTGAATGGGATTCAAAAAGATAGAATATATGTTGGAGTTCTCTCTTTTATAGCATTAAAATTGGTAAGGACTAGTTGTACTGAGAAAGAATTTAGTTAGGCAGTTTTAGTTATATGATAATCCCTGAGAAGGTTGTGAAGTAATCGGGACTTGGATTGAATAAGGTTTTTATAAAAAAATAGAGGCAAGTTGAATAATATACTTGTCATTTTGTATAAACAAATTCTTAAAATCAGCAATTTGCAGTACAAAAACCTAACAAAAATTTGCTAGAATGGATAAAATTATGAATATAAATTTAATAAAAAAGAGAAAATGAAAAATAAAAATAAAAATAAAAATAAAAATATAATAATTTATTTAACTTTTTTGTTTATTGGTACTATCTGTGTTCTTTATTTTTTATCTTGTAACTACACACAAGTGACTGGAATATTAAATAAAAAAAATGATTTAGAAAGAGATGTAGAAGTAACAAGCAAGAACTATAAATTTTCATTTACAGATATGAATAAAACAATATTGCCACAAATACTTGCATTATCGCCGATGCCCAGATACCAAAAAGACAAATATAATTGGAAAAATAGTATTTTTTTAATTACGAAGGATGAAAATAAAAATTCAATTACTCCTTATATACTTAATGTATTTACAGGCGAAAAAGTGACTTATCCAGCAGAATATTTTAAAAAAGAAACTATTCAAATATTTTTTAAAACTATTCCTAATAAGATTACAATATTTTATTTAGCTCCACAACCATACGCAAAAATATATGATACAGATAACCTAACTGTACAATCTAAAAAACTTGATATAGAAAATTATATCTCTAATAAAAGTTCTATTTATGTTTCTTATTCAACCTGGAGGAATAAGAAAGAGCCTGGGAACTTAGATTTAGCAATGATTACTTCTAACAAAGAACTTTCTATTCTAAATTTTATAGATCGAAAATCTTTACAAGTAAAAAAATACCAATTAAAAACTAATATCTTTGGAAGTGCAGTCTGTAAGAAATTTAATGCAGATAAAAATATATACTTTATGTTTGGAGGATTTGATAACAGGACTCAAAAGCCACTTAAAGATATAAATGTAATTGATATAAAAAATGGTAAAGTTTCAAAAATATCTAATCTAACAACTCCCATAATAAATCCAACAGTCTTTTACACTGAAGATTATGTAGATTATCCAGATCCAATGAATAAAAGACTAGTGAAATGGATACTAATGGGCAAAACTCCCGAAGGTAAAATTGTAATAAATTCATTTGATGAAATAACAACTAAAAGTACCGAAATTAATCTTCCTGTAGAAATCAAAAATTCTACTAATTATTGGGGTATGGAAGGATGGTTTTTTCCTTATTTATTTTTTCAAACAGACAATAAAATATATATAGCCGTTCCAAATTGGAATGAAAAGAAAATAAATATAATTGCAAGAATTAAAGTTAATGATAAAAACGTTACAATAGTTCCTATAAGTACCAATAAAATGAATAATAAGTTTGCTGATACATCAAGTTTTTTAATAATAGATGATAATAAAATAAAATTGTTATTAATTGGAAATGTCCTGACCCCATATTATTAATCCTTTCTTCTCTGTCAATATTTTATCAAAAGACTAACTCTATTTCTGGACCAATTATATGGGGTCAGGACATCTGTATGAATCAAAAAGATCGCTTACGTTTCCATTTACTGATTCTTCAACAAAATTTGCCATACTTATGTCAAGCCCCCAGTCAAAACTGGGGGCTTGACAATTCCCTACTCAAGTAACAGGGAAGTTAAAAGTTTTGAGTAGAACCGTCAAGTAGTATAAATTTGTTAAAAATTGTAAAAAACACGATGGTTGTTGTCTTATTTCGGCAAAATTTGATTTTAGGAGCTTTAGTTTTATAAAAGGAATAAAACATAGAATGCGCATAACAAATTCAATCATTAATACACCAAAAGTAAATTATAAAAGTAACAAAGCAAATATCTCTTTTTGTGCAGTAGGAGGAAAGGGAATAAAAAAGGACGAAAAAGATGCAAATTACCTCAGCAGTGCATATAAATTAGCATCAGAAACTTACAACAAAATTAATCTGCAAATTCATTCACGTGATTTCTTAAATAACATTGATGAATCGGCAACTGACATTGGAAAAGAATATGATAGAGCAAGAGAAAATGCAAATACACATCTTTTCTTTCCCGGAAAAGTTATAAGAAAATTAAATCAGCAAGAAATCGAAGCACTAGAAAAACAACACAGGGAACAAATTGAAGCCTTAGATAACGAAACACTAGAAGCAAACAAAACATTAGAAGAGGCTCTGCAATTGCCAGAGAAACTCGCTAAATTGGATCCATCCTCATCAATAAAGAAGAGAAATCTAGCTATGGGCTATGAAGAAGTAGATAAATACCTGGACTTCGAGCTAAAAGGGTTTGAAAGAATAGCCGGATACGACAGATGCAAAAAACTTCTAAAAATCAACATCCTAGATGAAATCGACAAAGAAAAAAGGGGAATTGATGCCGATATCCCTGGGGCAATTTTACTGTTTGGGCCATCAGGTAACGGGAAATCAACATTTGCAAAAGCATTTATTGAGGAGTCAGGATGTATAAAGATAAAAATAATACCCCAAAAAATACCCGGAAAATCAAAAATAGAAAAAAGTGAAAATTTCATTTCATTATTAAATGGTATAGGTAAAAAGGCTCAAGAATCATTTAATGAAAATAACCAAAGAACCATAATAT
>JAEZLC010000042.1 GCA_023435965.1 Cyanobacteria bacterium OH_CDB_58
CCATCCAGTATTTTTATGTCTTTCTCTTCTGCAATCTTTTTAAAAATTCCGTCATTAGAAATAAGATATTTTTTAGTGTCATTTAGAACCCAACTTCCTTGATTGTATTTAGCATAGTCTGTTACATAAATACTTTCCAGCAAGCTAGAGCCGAGATACTGTTTTGGCGCAAAGTTTAATACAACAAGATTTCTAATATTATTATTATCAAAATTTGAAACTATAATTATACGCTGCATTTCTCCAGTTTTCTCTTTTATAGGGAAAACGAAATGAGATTCTGGGTTTTCTTGTTTTACGACATTTAATTTTTTAGTACTGAAAGGAATCATTTTATCGTGAACAACAAACGACAATCCAGCGACTAAAACACTTAAGACAATAACGGGAGTCAATATTCTCCAGAATGACAGCCCGATACTTCTGAAAGTAGTAAGCTCGAAATCTTTGCTTAACTTGTCAAATGTAAATAATGATCCTAATAAAAGACCAACTGGAAGAGCATTGCCTAATATTTTCGGAATTTCGTAAACGAGTATATCGATTGCCATTCTAACTGTGTAAGCACCGCTTAAAGTTCTTTGTATGGTTTTTAAAAGCAGTTCTGGAGCTATCCATATTACCATAAAAAGTAATACGCAAACTCCGCCGGCCATAAGGACTTGATTAAAAACATATTTATCAAACAATTTTACTTTCATTAAAGCGTAAAATCCTTTCCTAAGTAGAATTGTTTTGCTACTTCGTCAACCGCGACTTCTTCACTGCGGCCTTGTATTTTAATTTTGCCGTCAAAAATAACATAAGCTCTATCCGTGATAGAAAGAGTAGCCTTCGGATTGTGGTCGGTAATTAAAACACCAAGTCCTTTTTCCTCGGAAAGTTTCCTGATATTTTCTTTGATTTCACCAATTGCGATTGGGTCGATGCCTGTAAAAGGTTCATCTAATAGAATAAACTCGGGACTGGCAGCTAATGCACGTGCTAGTTCAACTCTTCTTCTTTCTCCACCGGATAAAGAAATTGCTGATTCTTTGCGAAGTTTTTTAACCCCGAATTCATCAAGTAATTCTTCGAGTTTTTCTGCCTTCTGCTCGTCATTTAACTTATCATTGACTTCCAAAACAAGTTTTATATTATCTTCTACCGACAATTTTCTAAAAATAGATGCCTCTTGCGGAAGATAACCAATGCCGTGTCTTGCTCTGATATTCATCGTTTCTTTGGTTAAATCTTTATCATCCAAAAATACCTTACCGCCATTTGCCTTGACAAGACCTACGACCATGTAAAATGTTGTAGTTTTGCCCGCTCCGTTGGGACCTAAAAGCCCGACAACTTCACCTTTATTAACTTCAAAACTTATATCATTAACAACTGTTCTATCGCCGTATACTTTAATTAAATTCTCTGCTTTTATTTTCATGCATAATCCAATCTTAAATTAAATAATTTAAAAATTATAATCGATTAGTCTATTATAAAACAAAATACTCGCAGGCACATAAAAAATAAAAAAAGTTAACTTTTTCTATCAAAAATAAAAAGCGTGTATAATATTATTTGAAGCAGTTTACTGAATAATTATGGAAAATTTGACCACAAAAAAATATGTTTTAAAGAAAACATCATCAGCTGTCACTTATAAAATTGACTACGAAAAAGAGCTTAATCCTGCTCAACTTGAAGCTGTCATAAAACAGGAGGGCTCTATTTTGACAATAGCCGGAGCCGGCTCCGGCAAAACAAAAACACTCACTTACAGAGTGGCAAGGCTGATAGAAAATGGAGTTAAACCTGAAAACATTCTTCTTCTGACTTTTACAAAAAAAGCAGCGGATGAGATGCTTTCAAGAGCAAGTCTGATTCTGGATTCTCGCTGTGAGCAGGTTGCAGGCGGAACTTTCCATTCGTTTTCAAATTATATTTTAAGAAAATATTCAAACTTTTTAGAGCTTAAAAACAACTTTACAATTATAGATAGAAGCGACAGTGAAGATGTAATAAACCATATCCGAGGAAGAGTAATTGGAAAACAGGAAAAACGATTTCCGAAAAAACATACAATTCTAGATATCTACTCTAAGGCAATTAACAAAAACATGACAGCTCAAGCAATAATCGAGAGCGA
Organism: Cyanobacteria bacterium OH_CDB_58; assembly: GCA_023435965.1. Classification (GTDB taxonomy): domain Bacteria; phylum Cyanobacteriota; class Vampirovibrionia; order Gastranaerophilales; family Gastranaerophilaceae; genus JAEZOG01. The sequence goes on from JAEZLC010000042.1 coordinate 2,132, forward strand.
ATACAAACAATTTGAACATTGCCTTGAAAAAGTAACCGAAATCTCGAAAGAATATACCAATTACAAAAGAGAAAACTCACTTCTTGATTATGATGACTTACTTTTATACTTAAAAATATTATTGAGCTCGAATGACTCTCTGAGAAAAAAAATATCTAACCAATATAAGTACATCCTAGTAGATGAATATCAAGATACAAACACAATTCAATCAGATATAATAAAACTCCTAGCTTCAGAACACAATAATGTTATGGCAGTGGGTGACGACTCTCAAAGTATCTATTCGTTCAGAGGAGCAAATTTCAAGAATATACTTGAGTTTCCCCATACTTTTCCAAACACAAAAATCATAAAGCTTGAGCAAAACTATAGAAGTTCTCAGAACATATTATCTTTAGCAAATGAAATCTTAAAAAAGGCAAAAGAAAAATATTCAAAAAACCTGTTTTCTGTGATAGAAAATCCAAACAAACCTGCCCTGATTTGCTCATCTGACATTCAGACAGAAGCTGAATTCATAGCTCAAAGGGTTCTGGAGTTAACAGAAGAAGAAAATATTTCACTCAATGACATAGCTGTTCTTGCAAGAAGTGCAAGGATGACATACAACCTTGAGATAGAGCTGGCCAAGCGAAATATTCCTTACAAAAAATTTGGAGGACTGAAGTTCATAGAAACCGCTCACGTAAAAGATATAATCGCCCATTTGAGAGTTATTTTAAACCCAAATGACGTAATAAGTTTCAACAGAATCTTACTTTTACTCGATGGAGTCGGTACTCAAACAGCGAATAAATTGGTTCCAGTGCTTGCAAACCCAGATACAGACATAACAAAAACTTATTTGCCTTCAAAAAGCTCTGATACAATAAAAAAACTTTTAGAACTTATTGCAAGTTCAAAACAGAACCTGTTTGAACCTTCTAAAATAGTTGAAGCTGTTGTTTCATACTACGAACCTATTTTGACAAATAAATATGATGATTTTTCTAAAAGATTAAAAGATTTAGAACATTTTTTATACCTTGCTTCCAGATACTCGAACCTGGAAGATTTCTTAAGCGATTTAGCTTTAGAGCCCCCTGACAGTTCCCTTGTTGACGTAAAAGAAGGTATAACCAAAGACGAATTTCTTACTATATCTACCATTCATAGTGCAAAAGGCTTGGAATACAAAGCAGTATTTATCATTGGAGCAGTAGACGGAAGATTCCCATCAGTCTTCTCATTTAATTCTGAAGAAGAACTTGATGAAGAACTCAGACTAATGTATGTGGCCGTGACCCGAGCTAAAACACACCTTTACATAACGTATCCTATAGATATGTTTGACTATTCAACAAGTATGGTTCTATCAAAACCATCAAGATTCCTAGATGACATTGATGAAAAAATTCTAGAAAAATGGATTATTGAGCATCAATAATTATAAATATTCAAATAATTCCAATACGTTCTATAAACCTTTTTAACATATTGCTTTGTCTCTGGATACGGAATACTTTCTACAAACTCATCATAGTCGGCATATTTCAATTTTTCTTGCCAAGTTTTAACCGCATTTGGTCCACCATTATATGCAGCAACGGCCATCAAGTCTTTATTATTCAATGATTTTTTAATATGTCTGAAATAAGAACAGCCAACTTTTATATTCTTTTCCGGGTCTTTTAATGAAGTTACTCCAACACTGGATATTCCGTATAGATTTGCGACATAGTACGCAGTACTCGGCATTATTTGCATTAGCCCAATCGCATCAGATTGACTTATTGCTGAAGGATTAAAGTAACTTTCTTCTCTTATTAAAGAAACTATCAAGTATGGATCCAGTACAAGTGCTTTTGAATTCTCATTAATTGTTGTAGCCCAATGAATAGGATAAGCAAGCATATAGGCATCATCTCCAAAAGGAGGTTTAACATCCAATTCAGCAAGGGCTTCTCTTGCGAGAACTGTAGACTTTGCCCTATGTCCTTTTTTGTACTCAAACCAGCTCTGAACAAATTTATTCTCGATATCCAACTCATTAAATATTTCATAATCACCTAAAGCCAAAACTGTATTGATTAGCTTCAAATCCTTAATATCAAAATCTGAATATTTTATCGGGAATCCGATATTAAAATCTCTAGTATCTAACTCATGATAAGTCTTTGTTCCAAAATTATTTTTATTACCTTTTAAAGCAGTATCAGCTCTAAACGCATAATAATCATCTGGATATTTAACCAGAATTTTATTTAAGTATCCATTTGCTTCAGTAACTTTTCCGTTTTTAAGAGCAATTTTAGCCATCCAAAACAACATTCTAGGATTAGCCAAAGTATCAGGATATCTTTTTAAATGATTATTGCCAAGTTTTTTAGCTGTTTCAATATGTCCTGTTTTATATGAATACCAGAACAAATTCCACAAGGCTTCTGACGCAAAATCACTGTTTGGGTATTTGTAAGAAATAGTTGCATATAAATCTAAAGCGTTAGTTTCTGGCAAGTATTTCGCCAAATTAAACAATACAAAATCCTCTCCCGCACTTTTGTTTGAAAGAACATATTTCGAGACCTGCTCCCATGCCAGCTTCTTGTCTTTTGAAAGCACGGACGCATAATAATCAAGAGCTTCGTGAAGAAGCGATGCATTTACCGTTCTTGAATATTTTTTTATTCCAGTGTCCAAAGATACACGAGAATGCTTAGGATAACCTATTTCTCCGTATGCGATACCTAAATATGGCCATGCTTTAGCGAACTCAGCACCTTTTAAAAATTTAATCGATTTTATGTATTTTTCATTACAGAAAAAGACTTCTCCAACCATTAAATTTTCATAAGCAGAAAAGTTTTCTTCAAGATTCATCAACTCTTCTGCAGAAGCCAAAGCATACTTACCTTTCGGGCTAAGAGAAATGTAATCTAAAAAATATTTTTTTGCTGTTTTTTTATTTT